>JAPLJP010000091.1 GCA_026388535.1 Deltaproteobacteria bacterium
TTTATTCCTTCCGGGGAGCGAATTTCAACAATATAATTAATTTTCCTGATCGTTATCCGGACTGTAAAATATTCAAATTGGAAACTAACTATCGCAGCACGCCGGAAATATTGCATCTGGCTAATTTAAGTATAACGAATAACGAAAAACAGTTTCCCAAAGAATTAAGAGCGGTACGTTCCAATGGTATGCGGCCGGTTATGGTTTCCGCTCAAAACGTGCTGAAACAGGCGGATTTCGTGACGCAAAGGATTACAGAATTGATTCGCGGTGGCGTGCCGCTGAAGGAGATAGCCATTCTTTATCGCGCGCATTATCATTCCATGGAGATGCAAATGGAATTTGTCCGGCGTGATATTCCTTTTGATATTCGTTCCGGCATCCGTTTTTTTGAGCAGGCGCATATTAAAGATGTAACTTCCTATATGAGAATTTTAGTAAATCCCCGCGACGAGTTGGCCTGGCGGCGTTTGCTTATAATGTATCCGAAAGTGGGCAAGGTAACATTCAATAAAATATGGAAATATTTAACAAAGCAGGAAAATCCTCTGGAAGCTGTTTTAAAAAATGAATTTATGCAGATTGTGCCCAAGCAGGGAAAACCGGGGATAGAAGAATGCCGCAAAACGATTCAATTACTTTTGGAGCTTCCCGCTTGTGATCGAATACCGGAAAAGGTAATAGATGTTTTATTAAACAGAGGCGGCTATCGTGTTTATTTGCAGGACAATTATTCCGACGCCTCTTCGCGGGAAGATGATTTGATTCAACTGGGAAATTTTTCTGCCCAGTTTATACAAATGGAAGATTTTTTAAACGAGTTGGCACTGCTCACCAATATGGCCAAGGAGGAAGGTGTCGAAGAAGAAGAAAACGCCGATAAGGTGGCTTTAACAACAATTCATCAGGCCAAAGGGTTGGAATGGTCTTATGTGTTTTTAATCTGGTGCGCGGACGGGATGATTCCTCTGCAAAGGGCGTTGAAAGAAGAGGGCGGTGAAGAAGAAGAAAGAAGACTCTTTTATGTGGCGGTGACACGAGCCAGGGACCAACTCTACTTGTGTTATCCTGCCCTGGATTACAATCGTTCTTCCGGTGTTTTAAATCTCGCTCCTTCTAGGTTTATCAGAGAAATAGCGCCGCTTTCAGAACACGATGAGGAGCGGCCGTTTGAGCAATGGATGCTCTATGACGAGTGAGACTCAAATATTACAAACGTAGTGAAGTAATATTTGCTAGTCGAACCGTCCCGCATAGCGAAGCGGCGCGGGATTAGATACACCTTGGTCTCGAAAGCGTAGCGCATCGAAATTGATTAGTTTATCTTATCCCGCAACGCTGTGCGTTGCGGGGCGAGTACCACCTTCTTCAGAAACGCAATGCAGTAATATTTGTAAATGGAATTATTCTGCCACTAATTGACATATAAGCTTTTATTATAATCAACATATAGAAAAGCAATGTGTTGTCAAAAAAATAGCAAATAATGTAATTGAAAATATCCAGCCATAAGCGTTATAATCGAACAGCGGAGTTATTCCCAATCAGCGTCAGTAAGGAGGTAAATGAAATGAAAAAAGTCTTATTCATTACACTGTACATATTTTTCGCCCTAGCAACTGTAGTGAGTTCAGCCGAGTTTTATAATTGTGTAGACAAGGACGGAAACAGTTTCATTACCGATAATCCTCCGCAAGATGCAAAATGCAAATCTAATGAAGGGGACAACGAAAGCGCAAGCCAGCAACAACAGAGTAATGTTGAGAATCAAAAAATAAATAAGGATGATGAAACGACGAGCCAAAAAGGAGAGATTAAAAGATTAATAAAGATACCTCGGCCGGGTTATTAATAACCTCTCCTGAAACTCGAGTCTCACTAGCCTCGATTCGCTGCATTCTCGGGATACCACGGGCATCGTAAATACCCTCCGCCTTCGGCGGGATAATTGAACTTACAAATATTACTGCATTGCATTTGTAATATTGGAGTTTCATTAAATGCGACTAGCCAATTCCGATGCGCTACGCTTTCGGAAAATTAAGAAGGTGTTTCCAGCCCCATAATGCTGCGCATTGTGGGATAAATTCGACTAATCAATTCCGCTGCACTATGCTTGCGGAATCGAAGTCGAACTAATGATGCCCATGCTTGGCTTTGGATTTTACTTCTTTATATTCCGCGCGCAGAGCGATATGATCCATATCGTCCATATCTTCCGCTCTCTTCACCCAGTCTTCAAATTGAATATCGACGCCGAAAATGCCGATCATTTCATCCTGATTGTTGACGATGGGTGCGGAAACAGTGAAGCATAAAACTCCGGTCATCTTGGAGATAAAGAAATCAGATACATAAACTTTACCCTCTTGAAGAGGTTTGATAAACCATTCCCTGTCGGATTGGTCGGTACCCACTCCATAGTTTTCATATTTAGCGCGATCGGCAATATTCGTGATGTTTCTGGTGGTTTTCCGGCCGTTCATATCAACAATATAAGCGAATTGAATGGAGGGATGCTCATCGACAAAACTCTGCATCAGCAATTCCTGTTGTTCGGTATTCATGTTCTTCATTAAAGGATGTTCGATAATTTGATTGACCTCGGCAACGGCCGCTTTTTCCGCTATAAATTTTATCTTTTCCAGTTCCGACATAAAGTATTCCGGCAGATACAGGCGTACTCTTTTCTCCATCTCTTCAGGAGAAATTGAAGTTACTCTGCCCGATTCATATTGTTCCGTGACCCACTTATGGATTTTAGAAACTCCCGGATTTCTTTTATCCACGATCTTGTTGCCGCCAAGATTGAACCGCTGATTAATCCAGAAAGCTATACCGGCGTTGCCGGACTTGTCGGTGATGGTCGTGGTGATTGGCCGGTTTAAAATCTTTCTGGTATCGAAGATGTTATAAATTTCTTCGCATTTGATTAGGCCGTCAGCGTGAACGCCAGCGCTGGTGACATTGAACCCCAGACCGACAAAAGGATAATTATGCGGTATTTTTACCCCGATTTCTTTTTCAAAATATTCGGCGATATCAGTAATGACGGTTGTGTCAATGCCGTTATTTCCCTTTAATGCTATATATTCGAAAATCAAACCTTCAATGGGCGGATTTCCCGTTCTTTCGCCAAGTCCCAAGAGAGTTGAGTTAGCCGCGCTGCAGCCATAGAGCCATGCGGTTGTGGCATTAATCATGGCCTTGTGAAAATCGTTGTGACCGTGCCATTCCAAAAGGCGGCCGGGCACACCGGCGTCGTTAATAAAGGCATGTACAAGCTTATCAACACTGCGAGGCAGAGCCGCACCGGTATAAGTAACGCCATAGCCCATTGTGTCACAGAGTCTGATTTTTACATCAATGCCGCTTTCTTCCCGGAGTTTCATCAATTCCTGCGCGAAGGGAATGCAGAAGCCGTAAATATCGGCGCGGGTAACATCTTCAAAATGGCAGCGGGGAATTATGCCTAAATCCAGAATGGATTTGACAATGCCCAGATAAGCATCCAAAGCTTCACTTCTTTTTTTGTTCAGCTTGAGGAAAATATGATAATCGGAAACTGAAGTTAGCAGACCTGTTTCCTTCAAACCGAATTCCTTAACCAGAGGAACATCTTCTTTCGCCGCTCTTATCCAACTGGTGATTTCCGGATAGCGCAAACCTAACTCCAGACATTTTTCCACTGCTTCCTTGTCTTTTTTACTGTAAAGGAAAAATTCTGTTTGACGGATTACTCCGTTAGGGCCACCCAGTTTATTGAGTAATTGGAATATTGTGACAATTTGTTCCGCCGTATAGGGAGGACGAGACTGTTGCCCGTCACGAAATGTTGTGTCTGTGATAAAAATCTCTTTGGCCGGACGCATTGGAACAATTTTATTGTCGAAAACAATTTTGCTTACTTCACTGTAGGGGAATATGTCTTTATATAAGTTTGGCTTGTCCATTTCTTTTAACTTAAACTTTTTAGTTTTGTTATTTTGAGCGGTCAGTTTTTTTTCTTTTTTGGATTTAACCATTATTTTCTCCAATTTATTCACTATTGAACAATTTTCAGCGATAATTCCATCAATTGCTCGATGCTGACTTTAGAAGGAGCATCGGACATCAAACAAGCTGCTTTCTGTGTTTTCGGGAAGGCGATTACATCGCGTATGGATTCTGCTTTGGTCATAATCATTGTGAGTCTGTCCAGACCGAAGGCCAGTCCTCCGTGAGGCGGGGCCCCGTACTCGAGGGCATCCAGGAGATATCCGAATTTTAACCTTGCCTCTTCGTCACTCAATTTCAGCGCGCTGAATACCTGAGATTGTACTTCCTTATGATGGATACGAATACTGCCGCCGCCGATTTCCGATCCATTGAGAACCAGATCATAGGCTCTGGCGCGAACTTTTCCCGGATCGGTGGTCATCAGAGGCAGGTCTTCCAGAAATGGTGACGTGAATGGATGATGTGTGGAGACAAAGCGTTTTTCCGTTTCCGAATATTCCATCAGTGGAAATTCCGTAATCCAGGTGAAGGCCAATGCTTCGGGATCAATCAGATTCAGTTTTTTGCCGAGATTCAGACGTAAATTTCCCAGAGAGTCGGAAACAACCTTGGGTGTGTCGGCGACAAAGAAAATAATATCTCCTTCTTTAGCGCTCATTGCTTTGGCGATGAGAGCCACTTCCTCAAGTTTAAGGAATTTAAAAATGGGCGAAGTCCAGTCGGCAGCGTTGACTTTGGCCCAGGCCAATCCTTTGGCACCGTAAATGGCCACGAAATCTTTCAATACGTCAAGGTCTTTGCGGGAGAGCGTTGAGGCCTGTTCGGCTTTAATAGCTTTGATTACGCCACTGGAGGCGGCGACTTCCGCGAAAAGTTTGAATCCTGAGTCTTTGACAATGTCGGTGAGATCCACGATCTCCATGCCGAAACGCACGTCGGGGTTGTCTTTGCCGTAACGGCAGATCGCTTCATGATAAGTCAGTCTGGGTAAGGGCAGGGTAAGCTCCTTATCCAGACAGGCCTTAAAGATTGCTTTCATCAGACCTTCCATCATATTCATAATGTCTTCTTCGGTAATAAAAGACATTTCCACGTCTATCTGAGTAAATTCCGGCTGTCGGTCGGCGCGCAAATCCTCATCGCGGAAACATTTTACAATCTGAAAATAGCGGTCGAAACCGGAAACCATCAGCAGCTGTTTGAATATCTGCGGTGATTGGGGAAGCGCGTAAAACATGCCTTTGGAAATCCGGCTGGGCACCAGATAATCGCGCGCTCCTTCCGGTGTGCTTTTACCCAGAAACGGCGTTTCCACTTCAATAAAACCGTTTTCCTCAAAATAGCGGCGGGTTGCGGCGGCAAGCCTACTTCGTAAAAAAAGGTTTTTCTGAATCGCCGGACGGCGCAAATCCAAATAGCGGTATTTGAGGCGGACATTTTCCGAAAT
Source organism: Deltaproteobacteria bacterium (assembly GCA_026388535.1). GTDB lineage: Bacteria > Desulfobacterota > Syntrophia > Syntrophales > Smithellaceae > Smithella. The sequence goes on from JAPLJP010000091.1 coordinate 5,447, forward strand.
TTCTTCATCGTCAAAAGAGAAGGGAGGAGTTTTGGATTCATTCATGATTTCCAGTTCGGAGATGATCACCTCAATTTCGCCGGTTTTCAGAGCCGGATTTTCCATGCCTTCCGGCCTTTTGCGCACATTTCCTCTAACTGCCAGAACAAATTCATTGCGAATCTTATGCGCTTCACCGTGAACATTTTCACCGGCATCAGGGTTGAAAACCACTTGCACAATTCCTTCGCGGTCACGTAAATCCACGAAAATAACGCCGCCGTGATCGCGCCGACGATGCGCCCAGCCCATCAGGATCACTTCCTGGCCAGTAAGGGAAATATCCAGATTTCCGCAATAATGCGTTCTTTTATATTTTGTTAAAAACTCAGCCAAAACTTTTTACCTCTCTTTAATAATATTTGTTATTGATTTCAGCAGATCATCCAATGGTATTGTCTGTTGATCTTTTGTTAGCATGTTTCTTAGAAGAACCTGTTTTTCAGCAATTTCCTTATCGCCGAAAATAAGAGTAAAGGAACTGTTTAATTTGTCCGCCCGCTTTAACTGGGACTTCAGGCTTTTATCAGCGTAATCCATTTCCGCGGATATTCCTACGCGCCGCAGTTCGTTGGTCAAGCCGAAAGCCAGCTTCTGTGCTTGAGCGCCCAGCGCGGCTATAAATAAATCTGTTTTGAAATTATTTTTTCCTTCTTCCGGCAAGCAGGCGATAAGACGTTCAAAGCCGACGGCAAATCCGATTCCGGGAACCTCCGGTCCTCCGAGAGAACTAACCAGGCCATTATATCTTCCGCCGCCGGCAACGGCGTTTTGTGCCCCAAGGGCATTAGTTTTTACTTCAAACGCTGTTTTAGTATAGTAATCCAGTCCGCGAACCATTCGGGGATTGATCGCAAAAGATATACGTACATCCTTTAGAAATGATTGTACCTGCGAAAAATGACCTTCGCAGTCAGAGCATAAAAAATCAACAATCCTAGGCGCGTCGGTAATAATCGAGGCGCAGGTTTCCACTTTACAGTCGAAAACTCGCAGAGGATTTGTATTTATGCGTCTTTGGCAGTCAGGGCAAAGATTTTTTTCGCGTCCCTTTAAAAAATTAATAACGGCCCGGGAAAATACAGGACGGCAGGCGCTACAACCAAGAGAATTGATTTCCAATTCCAGATTATTTAATCCGGCGCTGGTTAAAAAATGCATCAGCATAAAAATTATTTCGGCGTCGGATTGCGGCTTATCTTCGCCAAAAAGCTCGACATTAATCTGATTAAACTGACGGAAGCGTCCTTTCTGAGGTCTTTCACGGCGGAACATCGGACCAATAGTAAAAAGCTTGGTTGTCTGTTCGGATGCTGACATATTATGTTCTATATAAGCGCGGATGACTGAGGCGGTAGCTTCCGGCCGAAGGGTTAAATATTCATTGTCCCGGTCGGCGAAGGTGTACATTTCCTTTTCGACAATATCTGTCGTTTCCCCAATGCTTCGTTTGAACAGTTCTGTTTTTTCCATAATCGGCGTGCGGATTTCCCGAAAACCAAAAGAGTTAAATATTTTGCGGGCAATAGATTCAACTTCCCAGAAGCGGCGGGCATCTTCCGGCAAAATATCTTTAAATCCTCGAATTGCTGTAATTTTTTCCATAATTTATAACCATAATTTAAACCCAATTTTTCTAACATATTCAGTTATTCTTGGCAATGGGAAAAATTTGAGGATTGTTCGTAAAAAATATTTTAATATTATAAAATATATCAGGGATTATCACTCAGCACATTATACTCAGAAGATTTTTTTAACTGAAGGTGAAGTTTCTCTTTTGAAATAATGTTAGACAGGCATCCACGACATTAGTATCATAAAGTATGCCTTTATTCTTGGAAATTTCATCGAGAGCAAAACTAACCCCCAAAGACGCCCGATAAGGACGGTGGGAAGAAATTGCTTCCACGACGTCAGCGACAGCAAGAATCCTTGATTCCATAAGGATGGCGTCTCCCTTAAGATTTTGTGGATATCCGGATCCATCCATCCGTTCATGATGCTGAAGGACGACATTGGCCACTGGCCAGGGGAAATCTATGTCCTTCAGGATATTATACCCGGACTGGGAGTGAGTTTTAATTAAGCTGAATTCCAGATCGGTCAGTCTTGTCGGTTTGCTGAGAATCTCTGAAGGAATGGATATCTTGCCGAGGTCATGAATGAAGGCGGCGGTGCTGATGAAAGTCCGCTGATCTTCCGTTAAACCCATTTCTGCGGCAATCGCCTGAGCAAGCTCGGATACCCGCAGCTGATGACCAGATGTATAGGGATCTTTCGTTTCTACAAGCAGAGCGATAGAATGTACCGTGGCTTCCAGGGTTTTTTTGATCCGGTTATAACCGTCAATGCGCTCCTCCTCCAGCTGTTTACGTTCGGTGATTTCATTCAAAAAATTCAAGGTGGCCGGTTTTTTCTCCCATTTAATAAGGGCGGCGTTGAGTTCAACCCACTTTACCGTCCCATCCTGGCTGATAATTCTGAAAGAATAGACATTGGGAAGGTTCTCGCCTTTCAATCTTTTTAGGTGATAATCGGCGACCATCCTGCGGTCATCGGGATGAATAAAGCTTGTGAAGGTTCCGGATGTTAAAGTTTTCAGAGAATAACCTATATTCTTCACCGCAGCGCTATTGGCAAATACTACCTTCAAATCCTGCGTGATGATAATGGCTTCATGGGCATTTTCCACGACCAAGCGGTACCGTTCCTCATTATCCCGCAGAGCTTTTTCGGCCAGTTTACGTTTGGTAATATCATTATAGAGAGCCTGAAACAGTATTTCGCCATTCCACAATACCTGTTTGCGGAATACTTCAAGGTAGCGGATATCACCATTCTTGCGGAGGATGCTCAGTTCGTAAACCGGAGGAACGTATTCTCCCCTCAGTCTCTTTTCCTTCCTTATTTTGTATTCGGCATAGCACTCCGGTGTGTATTTTTTTTGATGGGGAGTCTTCTTCATCTCCTCAATGCTATCAAAACCATATATGTCCAAGATTTCCTGATTGGCGTAAATTGTTTGACCATCGGCGGTGACAATGCGAATACCTAGCGGAGAATCATCGAGAGAATGGCGGAAGTTTTCCTCGCTTTTTTTCAGCATTTCATCAGCTTTTTTCTTTTCCTGCCGCATTTTCGCTTCGCGAATCTCTCTCTCTATCGCAACTACAAGTTTGGATAGATTGCTTTTCATCAGATAGTCGTGTGCGCCGGACTTCATCGAGGCCACGGCAGTATCCTCTCCGATGGCGCCGGAAACAATAATGAACGGAAGATCAATGTTCTTGTCCTGTGCAAGTTTCAGGGCGGCGGGAGCGCTGAAATGCGGCATTTTATAATCACAGAGAATAACATCCCACTCTTCAAGATCAAGAGCGCTCTCCATGGCTGCGGCAGTGTCAACTTTTTTCCACTTCGGGTCATAGCCTCCGTTACGCAGTTGACGTATTATTAATTCGGCGTCATCGTCCGAGTCGTCGACAACAAGAACACGAATCATAACGTTCATATTTTCATCTCCTTTAAGTTATCATAAGTGTTGGACTTCGTTCATAATAAGCCAAAATAATCCCAATTGTTTCACTATATCCGTGAACTGGGTGAAATCCACTGGTTTGCGGATGTAGCTGTTACAGCCAAGTCTGTAACAGCTGAGAAGATCGCCCGGCTCTTTTGAGGAAGTCAGTATTACTACAGGAATCAGCCTTGTTCTTTCATCAGCTCTCAGCTTTTTCAAAACTTCAAGACCGTCTATTTTGGGGAGCTTCAAATCTAGCAAAATCAATATAGGGAAACCATGGTTTTTTTTGTCAGCAATGCCGTCTTTTCCGAAGAAGAAATCCAACGCTTCCTTCCCATCGCATTTTACAATTATCTCGTTCATGATATTATTTTTTCTGAATGTGCGCAACGTCATCTCAATATCGTCAGGGTTGTCTTCCACCAGCAGTATTTTCTTGTTGTGAAACATAAAAGCCTCTTTTATTTTTTATTCCTGAAGAGTGAAATAAAAAGTTGCTCCTTTGTCTGTCTGCCCCTCTGCCCAGACGTTACCTCCGTGACGGTGAATAACACGACTCACTGTGGCCAGACCGATCCCCGTGCCGGGATATTCATCTTCAGTGTGCAGGCGCTGGAAAGGCGCGAACAGATTTCCAGCATATGCCATGTCGAAACCAGCCCCGTTATCACGGATAAAATATACATTTTCTCCTTCTCTTTTTTCGGAACCGAACTCGATTACGGCTTCAGTATTCTTTCTCGTGAATTTCCACGCGTTTTCCAGCAGGTTTTCAATGGCGATGCGGATTAATCTGGAATCAGCTTTATCTTCGAGATTATTGGTGATTGTGACTTTGACGTGCCGTTGGGGCTCAGTGCTCTGCAATTCATTTATTACAGATCGGGCAATCTGAGTCAGGTTAACTGTTCCAATGTTCATTTCCATGCGAGTGATTCTGGAAAGCTTCAGCAGATCTTCTATAAGTAAACCCATCCGCCGGGCAGCAGCTGTTATTCTTGTCAGGTATTCTTTTCCCTGTGAGTTGAGCTTGTCTGCGCAATCTTCCAGAAGCGCCCGGCTGAATCCATCTATTGTTCTGAGCGGGGCGCGTAGATCGTGAGAGACTGAGTAGGAAAAAGATTCCAGTTCCGTATTGGACGACTCCAACTCATTGGTGCGTTCACGCACCAGATCTTCCAGGCTTTCCTGGTATTTTCTAAGGTCTTCTTCCGCCTTTTTGCGTTCAGTGATATCAACCAGGATGCCTGATGAACCGTCAAAATTGCCATCTGTTCCCCAAACAGGTTCGTGATAGGCATCGAAGAAGTGGTCACCTGCATTGACGAGAGTTTTGAAGGCCTCTCCATTGAGTGCTCGGCGGAAGTGATCTTGATCTTCGGGATGATCCCGATACACATCATAAGCTGAACGGCCGACGACCTCGCCGCCTTTCAATCCCATTATCGTGAGCGCTTTTCCTTCGGAAAGAGTGAAGATACCGTCTTTATCAACGGCAAATAGTACTACAGGGGCGTTGCTTACCATGGATTGGAGGCGGATGTAATCTTTGCGCAGGGTCTCCTCGGCAAGTTTCCGCTCGGTGATGTCGCGTGAGATACTGAGCACGGCCTGATGTTTGTTCCATGGGATCCGGCATTCGTGAATTTCGGCAGGCATACTATTGCCGGATGCCGAAATAAAGGTTGTTTCAAAAACTTGAGATTGTCCCGAGAGTGTATGGAGAGCATTGTTCTTTAAACTCCTGGCGTTTTCCGGTGTAATGAATTCCGAGATGTGGTGTCCGAGAAGCCACGCGAGAGGTTTTTCCAGTCTTCGGGCAAATGCCTCATTGGAATCGAGGATAAAGCCATCAGCATCGTGGACGATCATGCCGTCCGGTGTCCCCGTAAATAATGCACGATACCGCTCCTCGCTCTTTTTTAAATTATCTTGAGCCAGCTTACGTTCGGTGATATCGCGACTAGCACCGATAATGCTGACGGGTTTGCCATCTTCCGACCACAGAAAGGCAGCGGAAACCTCAGCGGTGAAAGTGGAGCCGTCCTTGCGCAACTCCTCCGATTCCCAGGTGCGAATAGTGTTGCGGTCATACTGTGGCGATGCCGTTTTCGCAAGCTCATCTTCGATCATTTCCCGATCTAAGGCAGCTTGCCTGGGTGTGACTACATCGTCGACGGTGCACTGCAGATACTCCTGGACCGTCCAGCCCAGGATGCGCTCCACAGCGGAGTTGACATAAGTGAATCGGCCCGACGACAAGTCCATCATCCAAATCAAGTCCGGAATGCAGTTGGTAATATGGCGATACCGTTCATCGCTCACTCTCAGCGCCTCTTCCACCTTCTTGCGTTCGGTGATGTCCCGAATAATGCACTGAATTAGTTTGGTGTGACCAACATAATAAATGTTGCTGACGAATTCTACATTGATAAGCCTTCCATCAAAGGTTTCCAGAGGCAAATCTTCATAGCGAACATATTGCTGCCGTTGTAATTCTAAAAACCTGTTCCGGTTGGGAAGAACGTCATTGAATGAACCCAACTCCCAAACAGCCTTCCCTATAAGATATTCACGCGAATAACCCAGCAGATCGGTCAGAAATGGATTGACATCATTGATTCTTCCCGTAGCAGCATCAAGAATAAGAATCCCATCTTTTGCGGACTCAAAAAGCCGCCGATAGCTTAGTTCAGACGCACTTAACGCCTCCTCCGTCTGCTTGCGCTCGGTGATGTCACGAAGCGAACAAAGCATTACCGGCCGGCCGTCCATAACCATCGTGGAGGCGGAAACTTCAACTGGAAAATCCAGCCCATTCAGCCGGCGATGCGTCCATTCAAACGTTTTGCTTCCGGTTTTCAGCGCTTTGGAAATCTGTTGCTCGAAGGCTTTGGCGGAAGGCTTGCCATCCGGCTGGAATTCGGGAGAAAAAGCACCAGGCGAAAGTCCGATGATTTGTTCGCGTAGACCATGAAGCATTTTTTCAGCCGCCCGATTACAATCCAGGATGACGCCATCGGCGAGGATCAGATAGGGATCGGGTGAATCTTCAAAGAGTATGCGGTATTTCTCTTTGCTTTCAAAAAGCTCTTCTTGAGCTTGCTTGTTCTCAGTGATATCCCTTATAATATGAACAATACCGGCAAGCGATTTTTTTTCATCGAAAACAGGATGGGCTATGACATTAAACCACTTTTCCTTCATCTGTATTTCGATTTCTTCCAGTTTATGCGATTTCAATACTTTTGTCACAGGGCAGACCGGTAATGGCTCACTTGTTCCGTGCACAATCTCCCAGCAGAATCTTCCGGTTAAATCGTCCTGAGTCAAACCGAACATATGTTTCATCGCCTTGTTACAGCGGATAACGCGCTGGTCAGCATCGAGCAGACATATGGCATCTCTTACCGAGTCAAAAGTCGCCTGCCATTCGGCATTAGCAGTATTTAACGCTTCTTCCGCAAGCTTCTTTTCTGTAATGTCGATCTCGATTCCATCCCAGATTAAGTCGCCATTGGGCAGAGCGCGGGGGGTAGCCAGGAATTGACGCCAGCGAATCTTGCCCGAAGGCGTTTTAACCCTTACTTCTTGATCAATTTTAGTATTATTTCTAAAAGCATGGGTTTCCGCTTTCCACAGGGCAAGAAGATCTTCTTCAAGAACTTGTCCATAGATTAACGCGGAATCGCGGTATCCATCCTCGATCTTCAGCCCATGAAGCTTTTCGATAGTAGGACTGAGATAGGTGAATTCGCGTAAATTTCCGTCTTTGCCGCTGTTGATTTGATAGATCATTACATTGGCGATGTTCTCATTGATATTTCGCAGTTGGTTAAGATAATTTATCAGTTTCTCTTCGGCTTGTTTTTGTTCGGTTACATCGCGCACAATGGTTTGAAAGGCGGACTTTCCTTTCCACTCGATTAGTCTACTGCGCAAGTCAATCGATCTGATCGAACAATCCGCCCGAAGGGCACGATAAATATAATCCTTGGGGATCTGTTCGCCGGATTGTATCTTTGACATTCTTTGTGCGGCTATTTCCCGGTCATCAGGATGAATGAATTCAAGAGGATTCTTGCCGATGACTTTTTCAACAGGAAGACCGCTGATAACGCAGAAGGCCTGATTGGCCATAATTATGCCGGATTTATCAAAGATTGTGATACCGTCAAGACTTTGTTCGAAGAGAGATCGGAAGTCTTCCTCGGAGCGTAAGAGTGCATCCTCCGCACGTTTACGCCCGGTGATATCTCTTTCCACAACTACAAGCCCTGTTGCTTTACCGTTAACATCCACTATCAGATTCCCAGTGGCTTCAATGTACAATGTGCGCCCGGTCTTGGTAATGACAGTGAATTCGGCAATATTATTACCACTGCCCATTATCAATTCCTGAATTGACGCAGCAATCCTTTCTTTATCTTCCGGCGCAACATAATTCAGGGCACTTACCCCAACTTCTTCTGTTTCGAACAATCTCTTTGCGGCCTCGTTTGCGTTTATAATCTTTCCGTCAAGATCGAGGATCACAATGGGGTCCAAGGCTACTGTGAGAGCGTTGGAGAGGACGGCTATTTCCGCTTCCGCCTTCTTGCGCTCGGTGATATCTTCAACATGCACCATGACAAGATCATTAGGTACAAAGGCATACGTGGCTATAATATTCCTCCCAGGCATGAAATGTTTTGAATGCAACTCTTTTTTGATTGCTATTTTTTCTTCAAAGCATCTGGAAATATCTTGCAAAATATCATGTTGATCATCAAAATACATCTCATACGCTGTTTTATTTATAAACTTTTTGGCTTCTCCTTTGGTCGCAGTAAGTGCTGCATCATTGAAATCCATCAGCACAAAGTCCTTACCTATCTTTTGCCAGGTGAATGTTGGGATAGGACTTCCTTGATATTGCATCTTAAAACGATCTTCGCTTTCTTTGAGAGTTTTCTCTATGAGATTGCGCTCGGTTATATCGCGGATGATTCCACTAAAACCTATCGGTCTATCGAATGAATCTTTTCGTAACGATACAGATGCTTCAATGTATCTTTTAACCCCGTCTTTTCTGATAATTTCCCAATCTATTTCTTTGATAGGTTTTCCTGTTTTGTAAACTCGGTTAAACGCCTGAAAAATTTTTTTCGCAAATTCTTTCTCTGTGTACTGACGGTTATTTATGCTTATCAGTTCTTTTTGGGTGTAACCATGAATCCGGCACATTGAATCGTTGAGAAAGGTGTAGTTGCCGGCAAGATCTACCTCAAAATATCCTTCCTGGATATTTTCGAGAATATTCTGATATTTTTCTTCTGTCTTTTTGCGCTCGGTGATGTCAATCAATGTGCTGAGCATTCCGATAACGTTACCCTTGATGTCCGTGAGCGGTCTTGAGTTATTTAACACCGTGATGATAGTGCCGTCATTCCGTCGAAGCTTGTGTTCGTAGTTGATGATTCGATCACCGGCAAGGAGTTCCTGGTGGGCCGGTAGGACAACGATTGGGTCGGCATCAACGTCTGGAATGCTCATCTGCAGGAGTTGTTTCCGTGGATAGCCAAGAAGGTCTATGCCGGCTTGATTGGAATTGACGAAATTCTTCTGGGCATCGAATACGTAAATTGCCGCTATTGATTCGTCAAAGATGCCGTGGTATTTTTCCTCGCTTTCTTTCAGCGATCCCTCAATAAGTTTGCGATCTGTTATGTCCTGCAACGTGCCGTGAAGTCCTGTGATCAGTCCTTTGCTGTCGTATGTATTTCCACCGAATGCGTTCACCCATCTGGTAGTGCCGTCCGGGCGGATAAGCTCCAACTCGAGTTGATAATTAGCACGGGTTTTCATCGCTTTTTCGACAGCCGCTTTTAGATGTTTAAAGCTCTCCGGAGTATAGATTCGGGAATGTTCGGCAAAGGATGGTGCTGGAGTTGCCGGATCAATTCCTGCGATACGGTAAAGCTCCTTGGACCAGGTGACGGTGTCAGTTTTAATGATCCAATTCCATAGACCGATATGTGCCAGTCTATGAGTATCATTGAGTTGCTCTTGGCTTATTCGCAGTACCTCTTCCGTCTTCTTACGCTCGGTGATATCGCGGAATGACCAGACTCGGCCAATAAGACTACCATCTAAGATCATTGGCAAAGAATAACGTTCAAAAATCCGGCCGTCTTTGAAGGTTATATTGTCAATATCCTCAGCGTCCGAATCGTAGAGCTTTTGAACCTTCTTTAGAAACGTTTTGGGATCGGTAAGCTGATTCGTTACGAAGTCAAGCAGGGTTCTGTCATCGCCCCGCTTCAAGAGAGACTGGGGTATTCGCCAGAGATCGGCGAATCGTTGGTTGGCATGTAATAACTTCCCCTTGTTGTCTACGGCAAGGATACCGTCGGCGGCGGATTCGAGCGTAGAGCGAAGTTGCGTCTCTCTCTTGTGGAGTTCTTCCTCCCTCCGCTTGCGCTCGGTTATGTCGCTCATCACCAAGCAGCATACTTTCGCGCCGCCTTCGTCCTCCGCAATTGTCGTCGTCAGATGCGCCCAGAATACTGTGCCGTCATTTTTTACCATTCGCAGATCGCACGATTGCGGTTTTCCTGTGTCGAAGAGTTTTTTGCGGTGCAGGTAGTAGATGTCTTGGTCTTCCTTGAGGATGAACCTTGTCAGAAGCTGCTTGACCAACTTTTCCCGGGTTACGCTAAGCAGAGTGGCGGCGGTAAGGTTGACTTCAATAATCAGCCCCTTTTCGCTTATAGTGCAATAGCCCACCGGCGCCAGATCATAAAGATCGAAATAGCGAGCCCGCGTGGCGTCCAGTTGGACCTGTGTCCGGCGCATCTCCTCGTTTTGCATCTCCAATTCGATCTGATGCACACGCAGTTCATGAAGGATTTTCTGCGTTTTTTCAGGCGATACCGCCTTCGGTTTTTTTAGCGAAAGGGCTTCTTTTTTAAGAATTATTTCTTCGGCAGCACGGCGCAATTCGGCGCCTGGCGAAGTTGTGGATTCGGCTGGAGACACAATTTTATTTTTCGAGCGGGTGAATTTTTTCGGGTCGCTATTTTTGGCCCTCTTGCGCGGGGAAGTTTTCTTCGAAGTCGCTGTTTTCGCGCTCTTGACAGTCTTTTTCATGTCGGCCTCTCTTGCAGGTTGAATATCCAATAAATAAGGAATGGATTAATTTATTTTCTTCATCCTTGGACTCTGGGTGTTGATTATTGGTTATTCATTTTCTTTACTATTTCGCTGCCGCTTCGCGCTTGTCAAAGAATCAGTGCAAATCTTGTCTCTTCCGCTTTTCTTTCCCTTGTACATAAGCTTATCTACCCGGTGAATGAATTCTTTTATCTCTTCATTAGGTTTGTATTGTGACAGACCGATGCTCACCTTCAGATAGACTTCTTGACCCAAAACAGGGGAAAAAGCCTCTTTCCTGAATTCCGCCTGAATTCTTTTCGCCGTTACAAATCCCTCCTCGCTAGTCGTCATCGGCAGTATAATAGTAAATTCTTCACCGCCGTAACGATAGGCGGAATCAGTATCACGCAGGCATCGTTTCATGACCCGGCCTATTCGCGATAACACATAATCCCCCTCAATATGGCCGTATTTGTCGTTGATTGCCTTGAACTTGTCGAGATCCAAAAGCATTAGTGTCAAAGGATGACCGTAACGGTTCGATCTCTCGATTTCTTTTTTAAGCTGAGCGAAAAAATGCCGGGAATTGTAAAGCTGAGTAAGGTCGTCCACCATGCTCAACTCCCGGTATTTCTTTTCGCTTTCCTGCAGATCATTGCGCGCCTTCTTCGTCTCGGTGATGTCCACAAAGTTAATCACCGCGCCTTCGATCACGTTGTCGAGCGTGCGATAGGGAAGAATACGCAGCGTGTACCACGCGCCTGCATTGGTCTGCACTTCCACCTCTTTGGGAATAAGGTTTTCGAGCACGGCCTGTGTGTCCGCGACAATACTGTCGTAACCAACCAGATTGGAAACGATGTGGCCCACAGGCCTTCCTACGTCGCTCAGAATCAGGTTGATAATCGAGGTGACCGTCGGTGTGAAGCGCAGAATGCGCAGTTGGTGATCCACAAAGATCGTTCCGATGCCGGTGCCGGCAAGCAGGTTGTTCATGTCGTTGATGGCGCGCGACAGATCGATCACTTTCGTCTGCAGTTCGGTATTGACTGTGGCCAGTTCCTCATTGATCGATTGCAGTTCCTCCTTGGAGGTCTCCAGTTCTTCATTGGTGGATTGCAATTCTTCGTTGACCGACTGCATCTCCTCGTTGGAGGATTTGAGCTCTTCGTTGGCGGTTTCCAACTCCTCGTTGGCGGCCTGAAGGTATTCTTCTTTGTCTCGCAATTCCTGACTGAGCGCCGCGATGCGGACGTCGGCATCCGTATCGGAACCATCGTCGCCGCGAGCGGACTGCCCGGCGGATGCTCGAGGCGCGGCATCTGCATCAACCGCTGGCGCTTCCTCCATGATGACAAGGTAGAGGGGCGGCTCCGGTGTCGTGGCAGAACTGGCCGCTACCGGGCGGATGGTCAGGTTGACATTGGTAAAATCGCCGTTGGTTTTGACGTGTAGTCCCAGGGTACGCACGATTTCTTTCGTCGCCTCGGCTTTGCGCAGAGTGACTGTAAGTTCGTGCCGCAATCCTTCGCGGGCCATCTTAAGGATATTGTTGATGCGTGATTCGCCCGGGGGCGGTTCCAGATACATTCCGGTGCGGCCGTGGAGGTAGAGGATATCGCCGTGTCCGTTGACCAGCGCGGCGGCCGGGGCAGTCTGCTGCAAAAGCTCCTGTTCGGTCAGTTCGCGCAGGGGCTGTTTCCGGGAGAATGCCGCTTTTACAGGGGCCGGCGGAAGAACCGCGAACGTCACTGGATGTGGATAATGGCCCATGGCTGTCCGCTGCTTGTACCTTTCAGAGTTCGCGCTGTAAAATTCTTCTCAGCGTTGATAAAGCTTCGACCTACGATCCAGTGTAGTAAATAGATTATCAAAGTCCCCCACTGTTTCGGAAGTGCCCAGAAAGAGAAAACCGCCCGGGGTCAGCGCGTAATGGAACAGGGGAATGAGTTTTTTTTGCAATGCCCCATTCATATAGATAAGCAGATTGCGGCAGCTGATCAGGTCGAGCTTGGAGAAGGGCGGGTCGTTGATGACGTTTTGTTCGGAAAAGACAATTATGTCGCGGATGCTTTTATGGATGCGATAAGCGCTGCCGTCGGACTCGGCTGTAAAAAAACGTGCCAGCCGAACAGGTTCAATATCGGCGGCGATACTCGCCGGATATAGGCCTTGCCGGGCCGTGGCGATCGCCTGACTGTCAATGTCGGTGGCGAAAACCTGTATCTTGTAACTCTGCTTCAGCGCCTCCTGATGCTCGGTAAACAGGATGGCGAGCGAGTAGGCTTCCTCACCGGCGGAGCATCCCGGCGACCAGACGCGAATAACGCCGTCTGCGGGCTTGAGGGAAAATATCTTTGGAATGATCTGTTCCTCAAGAGCCTTGAATGTCTCCGGGTCACGGAAAAAATTGGTCACGCCGATCAACAGATCGCGAAATAACGCATCTACTTCGGCCGGCGTCTGCTGCAGATACTTGACGTATCCATCTAATGTTTCGATCTGCCCGACGGCCATGCGCCGTTCGATGCGGCGATGGATGGTGGAGGGCTTGTACTGGGAAAAGTCGTGGCCGGTTTGAGAGCGCAGCAGAATGAATATTTTCTTCAATGCGTTCTCGGTTTTGGGTGCCAGTACAGTGACGGGCAGGGGAGGCTTGCCGAAGGCATGGGCCACGTAGGCCATGATTTGAGCGGGCATTTCCGCCGGCGGTAATTCGTAATCCACCATACCGGTAGCGATGGCGCTGCGAGGCATGCCGTCGTACTCGGTGGAATCAGGGGTCTGGACCATAACCATGCCGCCCTCGCCTTTGATGGCTTTCACGCCCATTGTGCCATCACTGCCTGTGCCCGAAAGGACGATGCCGATGGCCCGCTCTTTCTGATCCTGGGCGAGCGACCGGAAGAAAAAGTCAATCGTAAGGCGCTGACCGCGCGACGAAGACGGTTCCATTAATTGGAGCGAGCCGTTGAGGAAAGCCATATCGCGGTTGGGCGGGATGATGTAGGCGCAGTTAGGCCGTACTGTAATCCCGTCCTCGACCTCAAAGACCTGCATGCGGGTGTAACGCCGGATTAGTTCAGTAAGGATGCTCTTGTGGTTCGGATCCAGATGTTGCACCAGTATAAAGGCCATGCCGGGATCGGTGAAGGTGGGCATGCCGGAGAAGAATGCTTCAAATGCGGCCAACCCGCCGGCCGAAGCTCCGATGCCGACGATGGGGAAAGAGACATCCTCGTTTAAGCTTTCAACCGCTTGCGGGGCGGGTGCCTCTTTCTTTACAGTTTTGGTCTGCTTTTTTGGACGGGATATGAGGGGTTTTTTCATGGCGAGATTTTTCCTCTTACCGGTTGAGAATATGAAATATTTCCATAAGAGAACTGCCGTTAATGAATTGACGACTGAATAGCCTAAAAAAGCCTCCTGTCCGATAATCAGGGTTGACAAATAATCATGACAACTATTTAATTTACTTATGAGAAATTATAAACTCAAAAATTATAAAGTCAATATATTTATCATCGTCAATAAAATATTCATTTTTCTTCGATAAATGTATCTATATGTAAATTATTTCCGTCGGTTGTAAGAGTTATCGCTCCATCGAGATCAGTGCGGAGAATATTAACGCCGGCCTCTGAATATCTTCGGAGAACTGAAGGGTGCGGATGGTGAAATACATTTGATTTTCCCGCGCTGACTATAGCGTAACGGCAGGCAACAGCTTTAATGAATTCGGAACTGCTGGATAGAGCTGAACCGTGATGAGGTACCATCAAAACATCACTATGTAAATCTTTGCTGGATTTTATAAGCCGCTTTTCCACCTCAGCCGAAATATCGCCTGGTATAAGAAAACTTACCTTGCCGAAAGTTATTTTCAAAACAAGAGAAGCATTGTTGACTTCATCATCGGAAAGATTATTAATATCTTCGATGGAATAATGGGGTGGCCATAATACTTTAATTCTTGCGCCATTGAATATTTTTTCCGGAGAATTATCAGAAACCTGAAATAAATTGATATTATTAAGTTTGATCGCTTTTTTCCATTCCGGATAGTCTTCCAAATTTATCGGTAAATTCGATTTCCACACCTGCCTTACGCCAAAATTATTCATAATGTAAATTAATCCCAGTAAATGATCTGGATGAGGATGGCTGAGAACCGCCGTGTCAATATTGCTGATTCTTTCATGGTAGAGAAAAGGAGCGACGACAGCTTTACCAACGTCAAAAGAGCTCTCTGAAAAACCGCCGCCGTCAATAAGCATATTTTTTCCGCCGGGGAAACGCACCAAAATGGAACTTCCCTGTCCCACATCAATGACGGTAATTTTTAAATCAGATGATAATTTATTCTTGAATGCAAAATAAGTTACATCCGCGGCGAAAAAAGCGAAAATAATGATTAATAAATATTTTAAACCCCTGAAATAAAGCGATGAAAATCCCTTTTGAGTACCACTTTTTTTCTTCGCCTCGATGAATTGAACAAAAAGAAAAATAAATAAATAAATAAACGCGATTTCAACAACGTTAGGTTTCGTGGTGTTAAAAGAAGACAAGGAAAGAGCCGCCAGTTTATTTATTATATTGACTGATATTTTAGTAAAGTAAGAAGCCAGTTTAATGAAATAACCGGCAATCGCCGGGGAAAAGAAGGCGAAGAGGATAAACACCATGGCTATAGCCAGCGTTATTGTTCCCAGAAGGGGAACTGTAATCAGATTGGCAATGATTGTCACGGAAGAGACACGGTTAAAATAATACATGATTAAAGGCACAGTGCCGATTGTTGCCGCGACACATACAAGAACTGTCAGATATACATACCGGATAATGCTTTGCGTCCACAAAGGAAGAATCGAAATCTTCTTTAAAGGAAAATCACTGAAACGGGGGACAATGTAAATTATCGCTAAAACAGCCATGAAAGAAAGTTGAAAGGAAATATCAAAAAGAGCTTCCGGTGAAATTGCCAGAATAATTAATCCCGCAAGTGCCAGTGTATTATAAAGGTCTTTTTGCTTCCCTGAAATCAGAGCGATCAAAAAAATCAGCGCCATAAGAGTCGCCCGCAAAACAGTAACTCCCATTCCCGCGATGAAAGCGTAAATTAATACCATGAAAAACGCCGCTGTCGCCGCTAATTTAATTATGTTGAATCTGAGCATCAGATATTCCGAACATTTTAAAAAGAGAAAGACGAAGAAAAAAGCGGCGGCCGCGACCATTCCAATATGAAGGCCGGAAATAGAAAGAATATGCGAAGTACCTGTTTTATTGAAATTGTCCCGCACGTCGGCGGGAATTTCATTTTGATTGCCGATAGTCATGGCTTCAATGATTTCCCTTTGCGGAGAAGAGGAGTTTTTCTGAATTATCTGTTTTAGGTAAAATCTGAATGATTCTAATTTTAATCTTATGCCGCTCGCGGAATTTTGTCTCAGAAGCACAATTTTCGAACTGTCGGTGATAAATCCCGTCGCTAAAATGCCCTGAAGGTTTAAATAACGTTCGTAATCAAATCCGCCCGGATTATTAAAATTATGTATTTTCTTTAAAGTTGAATGAAAGCGGATAAAATCTCCGTATTGAAAATTTAAATCCGGTGGAATTACCAGACGAATATTGCCAGATACAGGAAAATATGATTTGTCTTTTATTAACCGTAAACAGCGCACAATTAATACATTTTTATCGAGGTAGGCGAGGGGACTTTCTATGACAATTCCTTCCATGGTCAGCTTACCCGTGTCAATATATCCGGCTATATGTTGATCACGTTCAATAAGATACTGCTGCTTTTGAATGTTAAAGATTCCCAGAGCGAAAATAAAACTTAGAACTAAAAAAAAGCCGGCGATCCGCAGTTTATTCCTTATAGTTACAACAAAAGAAAGAAGAATTAAAATGATTATGGTCAATAATAAATAATAGGAAAACGTGAAATTGCTGCCGGCAATAATTCCGGCGGCTAACGCGATAAAAAGATAAATCAATGGTCTGCGCATATTTTTCCTATTTTTCTTTTTCTTTTTAATAATATCAAGAGTTTTTATAGTAACAATTTTACTCGCCTCAACAGTTTTTATAGATATTAAAAAACAATCTTTTGCCATACCTCAGATAACCATTTATTTCTTTTATATTACCACTGCTTCAATTTATTTTTTTTCAATTATTTACACTTTGCTTTTTAAATTCGGGATAGATTTAAAGAAAAACATATATCTACAAATTACCGTCGATATTCTTATCATTACTTGTCTGATCTTTATGTTTGGCAACACCCAGATTGATTTTTCTCTTTTATACACAATGATAATTATTTATTCGGCAATTTTTCTTGGCCGCAAAGGAGGTATCCTTGTCGCTTCTATTTCCAGCATTTTTTACGGATTACTGCTTGATCTTGAATTTTACAAAGTCATGCCGTTTTTCTCTTTTATAAATCATGATTATGATTTTAACGCTGCTGATTTCTTAACCAATATCATAGTTCGTATTACATCGTTCTATGTATTAGCTTTTCTAGTGAGTTTTGTTGTTGAGCAGGAAAAAAAGGCGGTGTCTTTGCTGAAAGAAAAAGAATCGGAATTTAATCAATTGGATATGCTTTTCCGTAGTATTGTGGAATCGGTTTATACCGGCGTTATGACTGTTAATTTGCAAAATGTTATCAAAACTTTTAATAACGCCGCGGAAGAAATTACCGGATTTTCACGGTCGAAAGTAGAAGGTCGTAAAATAGATGATGTATTTCCTGCATTTCTGCCTTTTATAAATGAAGAAATGATCGATAAACAATTTGAAAACCGGATTGAAGTTGCGATTAATGGTGAAAAGGGGAATAAAATTAATTTGGGTTTATCGGTTTCTCCGCTGAAAGGAAGGAGCGAAAATCAAATCGGGAATATTTTAATATTTCAGGATCTAACGCAAATTACTGAAATGGAAAAAACACTCGAAAAGAGCAGGAGTATGGCAATAATTGGTGAAATGGCGGCCGGATGGGCGCACGAAGTGCGAAATCCGTTAGCGGCAATAACCGGTTCGATAGAACTGTTAAAGCAGGGATTGGAATTGGAAGGAACAAATAAGCGTCTAATGGAAATAGTATTGAGAAGCAAAGACCAGTTGGAAAGCTTCGCCCGCGATTTTCTTTTGCTCGCTCGTTCGGTTCCGATATCAAGGGAATCAGTTGATTTGAAAGAGGTTATTGAAGAAGTTCTGGAAAATATAAAGTTAAGCCAAGAATGGAAAGATAAAATTGAAATTGAGAAATATTTATCGAATAATATAAAAGCATTTGCCAACAAAGAACAGGTTCGGCAGATTATAAATAATCTGGTTCTCAACGCTGTTCAGTCCATGGAAGAAGAGGGTGTTTTGTCAGTCAAAACTAAAATAATTGAATTAAATGATCAGAAAAAATATTCTGAGATCAAAGTTTTGGATACAGGGTGCGGCATTAATAAAGATGATTTAAGCAAAATATTTGAACCTTTTTTCACAAAAAAAACGAAAGGAACCGGCCTGGGATTAACTATTGTCAGTCACATTGTTGATGGTTACAATGGAAAAATAAAGATAGAGAGTACCCTAAATCAGGGAACCATCTGCTATGTGTGGCTGCCTTTAGAAAAAGAATAAGGAATTTTAAGGCCGGTTGTTGTCAAATTGAAGCGGGGGTAAGAGCATGGTAAAAATTTTGGTTGTTGATGACGATCAGGGCATGAGGGAATTCATGGAAATCATGCTTTCAAAAGAAGGCTACGATGTGACCAGTATAGGGGACCCGGTAAAAGCGATTGATTTATGCCGCAAGACAGCCTTTGATCTGGTTATTACAGATTTAAAAATGCCTAAAATCAGCGGGATTGAATTCCTTAAAGTCATCAAGGACCAGAGGCCTGACACCTTAGTTATTCTTATCACGGCTTACGCTTCGGGGGAGACAGCGATAAACGCGATGAAAGAAGGAGCTTATGATTATGTGGAAAAAGGCGGTAGTATTGAGGAACTCAAAAAAGTCGTGCGGTCTGCTTTGCTAAAAAAAGGATTGATTGAAAGTGACAACCAGGAAGAAGAAGCGAATACAGAGACAACGGTGGAAAATTCATTCTGCGGCATGATTGGAACAAACAGAGAGATGATTAAAATATTTGCGACAATTAAAAAAGTTTCCGATACGCTGGCAAATATTTTAATTCTGGGCGAAAGCGGAACAGGCAAGGAACTTGTCGCTCGCGCTATACATGAAAACTCTTCCCGCTCTAAAATGCATTTTAAGCCCATTAACAGCGGCGGAATACCAGAAAATCTTCTGGAGAGCGAACTTTTTGGATATATGAAAGGCTCTTTTACAGGCGCTTACGCCGACAAGGCTGGATTTTTTGAAATGGCGCGCGGCGGTACGATATTTCTTGATGAAATAGGTGAGTTGTCTCCTGTTTTACAGGTCAAACTCTTAAGAGTGGTTCAGGAAAAGACTTTTCGCCGTATCGGCGGCGCGGAAGATATCAAGGTTGATGTGCGTATTATTTCTGCGACAAATCAGGATTTGAAAGAGAAGGTTAAGAAGGGAGAATTTCGCGAAGATCTCTATTACCGTCTCAATGTTATTCCCATTTTTCTTCCTCCGCTGAGAGAACGCAAAGAGGATATTCCCTTGCTTATTAATCATTTTATCGAGAAATACGCGCGAATGTTTGGCAAAGAAATCAGGAATATTTCTTCCTATGCGATGGAACTGCTGATGAATTATCCTTTTCCGGGGAACATTCGTGAATTAGAAAATATTATTGAACGCAGTGTCGCTATGGAGAGCTCCAATATAATCCTGCCGGAAAGTTTAACATTATCAACAGACACTACTATCGGCGCTTCCAGATTCGATATTGAGATTACCGATAAGGGAATTAACCTCAATACAGAACTGGAAAAAATCGAAAAAATAATGATTGAAAAAGCTTTGCAAAAAACGAAGGGATCGAAAACAAAGGCCGCTGAGTTATTAAATGTCACATTTGATTCTTTGCGCTATAGAATTGAGAAACTCGGCGTGGAATAGTAGAAAAAAAGTTGTTCCATATCCTCCGCTGGCAGAGATGTCACGCAGTGACGGAGGATATTATTGTGGGGACTGCTCCCCGAGCAGTCCGGAATAGTGCGGCGCGTTTGGGAAACGCGCCCTACGATGCAAAATACGGTATTAACACACATCCACCCCCTTGCCCTCGCCATCGGGGACACACATAATGGCATGTTGGGGTACTTTACGATAGCGTCATTATTTTAAATTTATCGAAAGCTGTTTTATTTTCTTTTTCCTTGACTTTTCAGGCATATTTGCTCTATATCCCTCAGGCAAGAGGCAATAACGAAAATGTTAAAAGTTTACTTTATAAAAAGGGCAGTTTTCTTTTATTTTTTTAACTTTATTAACTTAAAGGTCTGCCTGATAGAATCATGACCATTAGCAAAGGGAAATGAACCGTGGGCAGATAAACATCCCACGGTTTTTTTTTGCCATTATTATGGCATGGTGTTCTAATTAATAAAAAAATTAAAGGGGGGAGGAAGCATGAATATGAAAAGTAGATTCTGGATCACAATTTTAGCTGCTGTTTTTCTGATCGCGGGTGTTGGCAGTTTGCAGGCCAAGACAATCAAGGTTGGAGCCGCGATCAACCTGACCGGCCCCGCGTCAACCTGGGGTCAGTTTCATGAAAAAGGTCAAAGAGATTATTTCAAGTATGTCAACGAGGTGAAGGGTGGTGTATCAGGCAACAAGATCGAGATGATTACCGTGGACACCGCTTATAAGGTACCTGAAGCGCAGGCGGCGGTTAACAGATTCGTTCTGCAGGATAAAGTAGATATGATAGCTACCTGGGGAGCGGGCGAAGGATTGGCCGCGAAACCCATTATACAAAAATACAAGGTGCCGACAATCAACTACTCCACCAGTTGGGAAATACTGGAGAAACCGGTTGATTATATGTATCTCCCCTTTGGCAGTTACAAAATGGATTGCTATGCCGTGTTTGAATACATAAAAGCCATTCACAAGGGCAAAGAGGCTCCCAAAGTTGGTCTGTTTACCTACAATAATGCCTACGGCCGCTCTATTCACGCTCCAAGCAAGGAATACGCGCAACAACTTGGTATCAACCTGGTAGCCGTGGAAGAATTTCCGCCCAAGACTGTTGATCTCAACACAGAGCTTCTTCGCTTGCAGAAAGCCGGCGCGGAGTATGTCTTTATGCAGATGCTGCCTTCCGCGATCATCACCGCTTTCAAAAGTGCTGACCGTATAAATTTCAGCCCTGTTTTTCTGGGAACGTGGACATCAACAGACCCCGACTTTTTCAAAATGGGCGCGGGCCTTATCCGTGATAGACTCGTTATCCAGTTCCCGGGAGGATTGCCCGTTGATAAATCCAAAGGGATTGCTGTGATGCAGGAGTTATGGAAACGTTATAAAACTGTGGATAAATTTGATGCTTCGTACTGGGAAGGTGTTGTTATCGGCATGATTATGGAACGTGCCTTTATCCGCGCTTATGAAAAGAGCAAAGATATTAATCCGGAAACAATCAATGCCGCTTTGGAATCATTCAAGAAAGAGAATTTCGGCGGTTTGGTGCCGGCGATAACCTATACAAAAGATGATCACGGCGCATCTTTTACCGCGCGCATGGTCAAGGTGAAGGAAGACGGAACTTATATACCCCTGACAAATTTCTATGTTCCGGGAAAAGACAAAATTAAACTGTTAAAGAAATAGATATGTTAAAAAGGCGTTGCCGGAGATTGCAGGATTTCCGGCAACGCCTATAGCAAACAGGTTTTAGATATATTTTATAAGAGGTTTTGATGAAGGCTTTTCGCAGCCGCCCGTCAATAATGACCAACCGGCGGGAAGAAGAAAAAAAAGCTGAATTGGAGATTCAGAGTTTACGCCGCTGATACCTCCGGGTTCGTGATAACGACCACGATATCCGCAGGAGCGAT
>JAPLJP010000173.1 GCA_026388535.1 Deltaproteobacteria bacterium
TGTGGAAGCGGCAGCAAAAGGCGTGCTTGCCGGCTATCCTGTGGTAGATTTTAAAATAGCGTTGACATTCGGATCGTATCACGCAGTTGACTCATCGGAAATGGCTTTAAAAATCGCCGGCTCCATGGCGTTCCAAAAAGGCGTTATGGACTGTCAGCCGATTCTTCTGGAACCCATAGTAAATATCGCGATAGAAATACCCGAAGAATATATGGGCGATGTTATAGGTGATTTAAACAGCAGACGCGGCCGTGTTCAGGGGATGGATGCCAATGGCTCCAACCAGATAATCAAAGGTCAGGTGCCACTGGCGGAAATATTAAAATACGCGCCTGATCTACGGTCTATGACCAGCGGCCGGGGAAACTTCACTTACACTGATTCTCATTACGAAGAAGTTCCCGCTTATATCGCGGAAAAAATTATCGCCGAGTCGAAAAAAGATAAAGAAGAATAAAGCACCACGGGTATGAATTCTATAGATAGTTGCGGTATTCATACCCTCCGCTTTGCGGGATTGGATAATTCGACCAGCAAATTTCAGTGCGCTATGCTTCTGAAACTTGGGTCTCATTACAACTTGCATATATTGGAGTTTCACAATGTTTACTGCCGGAATCATAACGGTGAGCGACAAAGGCTCGCAAGGTAAACGGCAAGACTTAAGCGGCCCTGCAATCGCAGAAATGCTTGCGGTTGCCGCAATTGTTATAAAACACACCATCATCATTCCTGATGAAAAAGATCAAATTCAAGAAGCAATTATAAATTTTGCGGATATGGAAAAACTGGATTTGATTTTAACTACCGGCGGTACCGGCGTCAGCCCCCGTGATCTCACACCGGACGCCACTCTTAAAGTCATTGACAAAGAAGTCCCCGGCATGGCTGAAGCCATGCGGTATCAAAGCAGTAAAATCACACCTAATGCCATGATTTCCCGCGCTGTCGTGGGAATTCGCGGACGCTCCCTGATCATCAATCTTCCCGGAAGCCCCAAGGGCGCAAAAGAAAATCTTGCTGTAATTTTACCTGCGCTAAAACATGCTATTGAAAAAATCAAGGGAGATGACACGGAATGTGCGTCTTCATAAATTCTAATGCGTTTCGTTGATGCGTTCCCATCCAGTAAATCTTATGGCAACATGGACATTGATTATATTGAGCGCAGTTTTCAAAAACAAACGGCGGCACTAAATCACGAACGGCTTCTTTTCCCACTGGATAAAGCTTTTCATTGCACTCAAGACAAATCCCAAACATCTTTTGCTTCTCTATTTTTAAAGAATATTTATCGATAACATCATTGAGCTGATTGCCTATATCGACGTTCTTAATAAGGAATAGACAGCCGGAAAATTGGCGCTCGGTCATATCCTGTCTTCTGGTAAGGACAATTCTATTTTCTGCTGCCGCCAAGCGTAACATTTCCCTGCCCGCTTCTTTTGGAAACACGACTGTGTCGTAACCCAAAAGCCGTAACCACTTGGCCAATCTTCCCAAAGAGGCATCGGTTACAAACTTAAACTCTTCAAACAACAAAGAGGTGGTACTATTTTGGTATTTTTGATTCATCAATCATCGGCGGCGCATCGTTGGCGTGAAGCTCCTTGCGTAAATCGCGCACGATTTTGTTCAAACGTCTGATTGTGCGATTTAAACGAAACCTTTCCACTATGCCCCAAAAACCTGTAATGATTACTCCTATCAGAAGGGAAACAAAAATAAGAAAATACGTCGGGACCGGCGGAATATCCAATAGATTATAATACTTCAACTGAACCGGCGTTAAATTTTGCTGAGAAAAAGTAACGATAAATAAAGCAAAAACTATAACCAGAATTAAATAAATTATCCTCATAACATCATGCCTCCTGATGATATTTTTTAAAAAGGGGCGAGAGATTAGCCGCGGTTGTCGCCACAGCCTCCGGAATAACCCGGACATCGGTAACCACGCTCATAAAATTAGTATCACCTTCCCAGCGCGGAATCACATGGATATGAAAATGATCTTCAATTCCGGCGCCCGCTGCCTTGCCAATATTCACGCCGATATTGAATCCATCAGGTTTCATAGCTTCCCGCAGGGCTTTAACCGCCGTCTCCAGAAGATCAAACATTTCCTTTCTTTCTTCCTGAGTTAATTCTTCGATTTTTCCCGTATGCCTCTGCGGTATTATCATTAAATGCCCGTTCACATAAGGGTATCTGTTCATCATCACGTAGGCGGTTTTACCTTCGAACAGAATATATTCATCACATCTGACGGAACATTTGCAGAAAACACATCCATCAGGCTTTTCTCCTTTAATATAATCCATGCGCCAGGGCGCGAAAATTGTTTCCATATTTAAACCAGCCTAATGAGTCCCAAGTTTCAGAAGCGTATAACCTAAAGGTCACTATAGGCGCAGTGAAACTTGTTGGACGAATTATCCCGCAGCTTGCTGCGGGGGTTTCTCACCTTTTTTATATTTTAATTATCCTACCTTCTATACCTTTGTCAATTTCTAATATACCGATAGTCCTGGAAGAGGCAAAATATCTATCTACTGCCGAACCGGGATTAAAAAACAGCACCTTACCCTTTTTATGATTTGCCGGTTTATGCGTATGTCCATAAACAATGCAGTCCACATTTTTAAATCCATCTGATATTTTGTCTTCAATGCCCCATGGTGATCCCCAGCCGTGAATCAGAAGAAATTTAATTCCTTTTATTTCAAAAAGCAGATGCTCAGGATATTTTTCTCTAACGGAATAATTATCAATATTGACGCATACGGCTTTTACTTCTTTTTCTCCGAAGATTTTCAAAACGCGCAGATCAACCATATCTCCTGCATGAAGAATCATATCAACATCTCTGAAATGTTCAGCAACGCTCCTTCTCATCTTATCGTCATAATCTGTCAGATGAGTGTCGGAAATAACCCCTATTTTTATCTTTTTATCTTCCATAATTAACTTGTAAATCATTAGCGGTAAGCGAGAGAAAAAACAAGCTTTAAATTGACTTTATTATCAAGTGAAGATAATATTTAAATTATGAATAGCTTGGAAAAATCCCTTAACAAAATTGCTGAAAACATACTTTATCTTGATGAAGCTTCCCTCACCTCTTTGTGGGATAAATACAAAAATAAAGTGAAGCAAATTTCCAATACTGCCGAATGGGAGAGAGCTGTGATTATCTTTTCGATAATTAACGCCGTACGAACAAAAAATGCCATTTTTAATGAAAATTTATTACAAAATAAACCCTCGAATAAAACGAAATCGCCATCGAAAACACCTAAAGAAAAACCTTATTTAAAACTGGTTAAATAATGGAAAAGCAAGCCGATTTAAAAAGAATAGCCGACTTAAGAAAAACAATCGAATATCACAACGAACTCTATTATCAGCAGGATAGGCCAGAAATAGAGGATTACGAATATGACCTCTTAATGAGGGAACTTCGAGAATTAGAAAAACAATATCCAGAAGAATATTCAGCTTCGTCTCCGACCCAACGAGTAGGAGCAGCTCCTCTTGTAAAGTTTGCTTCTTTTAATCATCCTTCTCCTATGTTCAGTATCAAAGATGCTTTTTCTAAAAATGAAATCCTTGACTTCGATATACGTGTTAAACGCGTGATAAAAAGCGATGAAATTTTATATGTTGCAGAACCAAAGATAGATGGCTTAGCTGTAAATCTTATTTATGAAAACGGTTCTTTCAACCAGGGAGCAACACGCGGAGATGGAACAACGGGAGAAGATGTCACCCAAAATCTCAAGACTATCTCTTCCCTACCCCCAATTATGAATCCAATCTCAGAGTATCCTATTCCATCTTTTATAGAAATACGCGGTGAAGTTTATATGGAAATAGCAGAATTACAAAAACTCAATAAGGAGAGGATTAAAAACGGTGAAGAACCTTTTGCCAATACTCGAAATTTAGCCGCTGGTTCATTACGTCAACTAGATCCAGATGTTACTGAAAAAAGACCCCTAAAAATTTATCTATACGCAGTTGGTAATGTCCGAGGTATTAGTTTTTCAACTCAATGGGAAGTTTTGCAAACATTAAAAAAATGGGGGTTCCCTGTTAATGACAAAATTAAACCACCACAGAATATTAACGACTGTATCAATTATTTTGAGCATATCGGTACCTTCAGAAAAGATCTGCCATATAAAATTGATGGTGTGGTTTTAAAAGTTAATAATCTCTCACATCAAGAATTGCTTGGCAATATATCACGTACCCCAAACTGGGCATTGGCTTGCAAATTTCCTCCAATTCAGGAAAAAACAAAAATTATTCAAATTGATGTTCAAGTAGGACGTACAGGAGTTTTAACCCCTGTTGCCATCATGGAGCCAGTCAACGTGGATGGTGTCATGGTCAGTCGTGCCACAATGCATAATGAAGATGATGTTCTCAAAAAAGATGTCCGCGTCGGAGACACTGTCGTTATTCAGCGCGCTGGAGATGTTATTCCCGAAGTTGTCATGGTTATTTTGGAAAAAAGACCCCAAGGGACGAAGAAATTTGAAATGCCCAAACATTGTCCTGATTGTAAATCCGAAATAGTGCGTCTGGAAGGTGAAGTGGCCAATCGTTGCATCAATCTTTCATGTCCAGCAAAACTTAAAGGAGCAATATTACATTTTGGAAGCCGACGAGCAATGGATATTGATGGCCTTGGTGTAGAACTAGTGGATCGTTTAGTAACAAATAACCTCATCAAAACTCCAGCTGATTTGTATAGATTAAATGTTTCTTCTTTAATTAATTTGGAACGAATGGGAGAATTATCTGCTAAAAATCTTACAGTAGCCTTAGAAAATAGTAAGCATACTACTTTGGGACGTTTTATTTACGCATTAGGTATTCCTAATGTAGGCGAAGCAACAGCAAAAACTCTTGAAATATTTTTCGGCAATCTTGATAGGCTGATGCAGGCACATTCAAAAACAATTCAATATATCTCTGATATAGGGCCTGAGGTGGCTAAATCCATTTATCTCTTTTTGAGAGAATCTCACAACAAAGAAGTAATCTCTCAATTAAGAACTTCAGGGGTCTTTTGGGATGAACCGATCAAAGATAATGCTACTGTGCATACTACATTATCTGATTTTTTAAATTGGTTAGGGAGAAAAAGTGACGAAATTTATTGGATTGGTATTGACAAATTTGGTCTACACAAAGCTAAACTTATAACAGATAAATTCGGTAATCTTGAAAAATTGATGGAGGCGGATGAATCACAATTATTAAAGATCAAGGGTATTAATGAAACATTGGCAAAAAATATTGTTATGTTCTTCAAAGGAACTGAAACCATTCAAGTCATACAACAAATTAGAGATTGTGGCCTACGATTTGATTATGAAATAAAAGAAAAAACCGTTTCTCATTTACCTTTGACAGGTAAAATATTTGTTCTGACTGGAACATTAGCTAAATTCAAGAGAGACGATGCTAAGAATAAAATCGAGGAACTTGGCGGAAAAGTTTCAGGAAGTGTTT
>JAPLJP010000143.1 GCA_026388535.1 Deltaproteobacteria bacterium
CTCGTCAATCCCGACGGTTTCCTAACCGCTTCTCCAACACGGGTCAATGCCAGCGGCGTTGATCTCAACAGAAATTTCCCCACAAGGGATTGGCAGGCAAACGCGATTCGTAAATGGGTTGCCAAGGGGAAAAAAAAGCGCTACTCTCCTGGCGCAAAACCGGCATCAGAGCAGGAAACACAGTTTCAGATTGCTTTGATCAAGAGATTCAAACCGCAAAAAATATTGTCGGCCCATTCACCGCTTAATTTTTTTGATTATGACGGGCCCTCATCAGATTTGAATTCCTTCGAACAATGGATGGAAAAAATATCTAAGGAGACAAATTATCCTTGGAAAAAATTCGGATATTATCCCGGATCTCTCGGTAACTATGCCGGTCATGAACGCAACATTTTTACTCTAACGCTGGAGTTGCCTTCATCCGATCCCCGCAATGGCAGTGAGTATTTCCAGAAGTTTCAACCATCTATTTTAAAATTTATTAAACTGCCGGTTGTCGGTTCACTGCCAAAAAACAAGAGGTGACTTCCCATGCAAAGAGGTGGTCGGTTTTGTCTGGACAAAAAGGAATGTATAAGCGAAAAATCGCTTTTGGTTTATAATCATTCCGCAGCCTGTTTCTGCGGTTTTTAAAATATTAACGAGGGGATAAAAATGCCTGTTCATCACATTGCCTTCAATAATAAATATACGCGTAATCAGAGGATCAAATGTAAAAGAATCGTTTGGTGGCACTTTCTTTTTTCTTGTCTGTTATTTTTACTATTTTTACCTTCACTTGTTTATTCTTACGATTCATCCACGAATGATTTTAAAAAATACATAGGTTTGCTGGAGAAGCAGTTCTCCCAATATGGATGGACAGACATCAAACCAGGGGAAATATCATGGGAATACTATCGTACAACCAAAAACCGGCGGCCTCTTATCTTTACTGCTTTCGGTAACAGCACGGGAAACTGCATTTTATTTTTGGGCTGTGTGCATGGAGATGAATTGCCCTCAACATATCTAATGTTCAAGCTTGCCCATTACGTTAAAAACAACCCCGAATTATTTAAAGGTATGTGTATTATTATCGCGCCGCTGCTCAATCCCGATGGTTTTTTATCCACACCACCAACACGGGTCAATGCCAATGGAGTGGATATCAACAGAAATTTCCCCACAAGGGATTGGCAGGCAAACGCTATTCGTCAATGGGCTGCAAAGGGGAAAATCAAGCGCTATTATCCGGGAGCAAGACCGGGATCGGAGCAGGAAACACAGTTTCAAATGGCTTTAATAAAAAGATTCAGGCCGCAAAAAATATTGACCTTGCACTCACCGCTCAACTTTTTTGATTATGATGTGCCCTCATCGGATTTGAATTCCTTCGAGCAATGGATGGAACAAGTATGCAAAGAAATACATCATCCTTTGAAAAAATTCGGATATTTTCCCGGTTCGCTCGGCAACTATGCCGGTGTTGAACGCAACATTTTCACTCTGACTCTGGAACTGCCCACATCTGTTCCCCAGCGTGGCAGCGAGTATTTCCAAAAATTTCAGCCTTCAATTTTAAAATTCATTAACTTGCCTATTGTCGGCGTGCCGCCGAACATCAGGATTATCAATAATTATCAGTCCACCAGTAACAAATAGACCTTGATTGCTAGAGTATTTTTTTGAGGAAAGATTGCAGAGTGTATCTCGCTAGGGTTCCCAGATAATGAGGGGCGCGCGCCATCCAGGCGCCGATAATAAAAACCACATATGAAAGAGCGTAAGTCGTCGGACAGCCGATGACGGCGATCAGCGGTTCCTTAAACCAGACAGCCAAAACGCTCAAGGCGGCTACAGCCGGCCAGCCCATAATAAAGCTCAAAACCATCAAGGCCAATCCGGCAATTAACCGCGGCGTCGGATGTTCCTTGAATTCACTGAGATCCGCCGGACTCTCCATTATCTTTTGGACAAATTTTTTTCCGGCAAGATATCGGGTAATTTTTTTTCGCATAACAAAACCTTATCCTTGGAAATATGCCGGTTGTTCTGAGCCGAACACCTTTCGCCGCCACGAACGATGACATACACGAGGTACCCCTTTTCTACAACAGCTTTTCCGTTTACAAGTCCAGCCATTTCTTGACAGAGCACGATACTAATATTATAAAAGAACCCGGCAAAGCAAAAGGCGAATGATCGAGGATACCGTGAAAAAAGAAATCAATGGTTGGGATTTTTTTGATCGCATTTACTGCATATCTTTGGAAGAGCGCGAAGACCGGCGGCAGGCTGCTGCGGAATCATTTTCTAAAGTAGGCCTGACCGGCAAAGTCGAATTCGTCCTTGTCCAGCCTCATCCCTCAAATATCGAACAGGGAATGTATGAATCTCACATGACCTGTCTGCGCAAGGGCTTGGAGGCCGGAGCTAAAAACATTGTCGTTTTCGAAGACGACGTTATTTTTGACAGATTTGACGCCAAACATTTCAATGAATGTATTCAATTTCTCCAAGAAAATCCAAACTGGAAAGTTCTGCTTTTGGGAGCATTAATCCGCTCCAGCCATAAAACAACAAATCCATTCATACAAAAAGTACGCTATCAAAGCCTAGCACACGCGTACGCTTTAAACAGGCATTACGCGGAAACCATGGCTTATAAACCATGGCAGGGCATTGTCATTGACACCATTTTTCGTCCTCTGGATAAAGACATCTATGCCGTTTATCCAATGTT
This sequence comes from Deltaproteobacteria bacterium, assembly GCA_026388535.1. Taxonomy (GTDB): domain Bacteria; phylum Desulfobacterota; class Syntrophia; order Syntrophales; family Smithellaceae; genus Smithella. The sequence goes on from JAPLJP010000143.1 coordinate 2,729, forward strand.
CGCGTTTCAAAACGACTTTACTTCGAATAACGACAAAAAATACAAGGGGCTGGAGCTCCTCCGGCGATTGTGCGGCGGATTGGAGCGGATTCAAAAGGCAAACGAATTCTATCAGCGGCACAAATTCGGCGTTATCGCCGCTCATATCGTGATTATTTTATCTGTTATAATATTTCTCTTCTATCGAGGATCCTGAATTACCAATTTTCCGAACGAGATTCAGACATGCAGGCCTAGGAACAGGTTTTAAGCTTGGTACAATTTTGTTTCCACGAAATGTAATCCTCAAGCTTCTTAATCGCGTCGGCGGGTGTATTGACAAATTCCACGCCCGCCTCATAAGCTTCATCTCCATAGATGATTTTGATCCATTTTACTTTACCAAGGACTGTTATCATCTGGCGCACAGTTTTTAATGTAATTTCTATCTGGAGAAGGGTATCAACGGGTAAAAAAATGTGGGCCTGAATTCTGGCGCCGGACACGGAAATATCTTTACTGCGGTTATAGATAATTTTTTCTTTAGGCGGATTTTTTCCTCCGGAGACGACAGTTATGGTTACCTCGTTATCCTCCTTCAGTCTTGGCGCTCTTCTTCTTTCTTCCATAACGATCCATTCCTCCTTTTTATTTCAGAATGCCCGTTTTTAACTCTTTTCTTCCGAGTGCTCCAAACCCTGAATATTTTTCGAGGTTATTATCTCAACAGGTTACGCAAAAGACAAGAAATATTTGTTAAGAAATTGCCTGTTCATGGTTTAACTATAGGAATTTCAGTCTTTTATGTAAATCACGAATATAATACCCCAAAGCAGGCGGTGGGATATCATATCCTCCGCTTTGCGGGATAATTCGACCGGCAAGCTTCGGCGCACTCTGTTTCTGAAGCTTGGGTCTCATTACAACTTACCAATATCCACACACTGCGTTATGGATATTGGAGTTTCACTAATTAAATAGTGGAGCCCCTCCGGCTGGAGCCGGGGCAATGACGACAAAATTTGGGGTGTGGTATCGCAATGTCGCAGCTTGACGCGAAAGACGCTTTTGGTATAAAATAATACCCGCGTTACGGAATTCCATCACTTTCGAAAAAACTCCACCGCTTTTTTCCATGCAGGAAAACGCAAACTATAAAGCCTGTTGGAGGTCATCGTATGAGCAAGCAAACCATATCTCCCGCATATGACCGTATAATCAAAAACATCCAGAAAAAACTGACCGGAAAGATTCAAATCCCTTTTACGCTCACGATGTGGGATGGAAGCTGTTATAAATTCGGCGAGGGATCTGAGCAGTTCAGAATCGTTGCTAAAAACCGCAAAGCTATGGCGGTGCTTATCAGCCTTGATGAGCTTCGTATCGGTGAAGCATACATGAATGGAGATATCGACTTTGAAGGAGACATGCCCAGCCTCATTTCACTGAGAAACATGCTTGTAGATGTTCATCCCCTACTGCGATTGTGGCGATTCATTATTCCGGTGCTGACCGATACACTGAAGAGAAACAGGCATAACATTGCCACGCATTACGACTATGACAGCAATTTCTATCTATCGTTTATGGATTCGTCGCGCTGTTATTCTCAGGCAGTTTTTTCTTCCGACGATGAACCGCTCGAATGCGCCCAGGCCCGCAAATTCGATTTCGCGATTGAATCGTGTAGATTGCGCCCCGGGGATAATGTTCTCGATGTCGGCGGCGGCTGGGGTTCGTTTACCGAATACGCGGGGAAAAAGGGGATAAACGTTACCAGCTTAACCATATCAACGGAGTCTGAAAAATTTATAACAGAACTTATAAAAGAAAAAAATCTACCTTGCCGTGTATTCAATGTTGATTTTCTAGCGTACCGATCAGACGTTAAATATGACGCGATAGTTGTTCTGGGGGTAATGGAGCATCTTCCTGACTATCCAAGGGTAATACGTCAATTCAACCGGTTTTTAAAACCGGGAGGGAGGGTGTATCTTGACGCAAGCGCGACAGACCGCAAATTCGAAAGTCCGGTGTTTATCACTCGTTATATTTTCCCCAGCGGGCATTCGTTCTTCTGCCTCCACGATTTTCTGACCGCTGTCTCCCGCGAAAATTTTGAAGCTATTTCCGTCATCAATGACAGGAAGAACTATCTTCTTACCTGCAAAGCGTGGGCGCAAAAGCTCGACCGTTCGCGCGAAGAAATCACCAAGCGCTGGGGAGAACATCTATACCGTATGTTTCGAATTTATCTTTGGGGCTCGGTTTACGGATTTCATTCACATGGACTCGTAGCGTATAGGGTAGTGCTTGAAAAATACGGCGGGAATGATTAAACTTGTCCTGAACTCCCGCTAAGAGGAAAGAAGATAATATTCAATTATCTTCTTTTGATCGGCATCGATGTTGACAAAAGAAATTCCCACTGTCTTGCGATTTACTCTTATGACTCTGGTCAAAACCTTGACCCAGTCTTCGCTAATTTTTATTTTCAGATTGTAAAAACTCCCAATCTCAAGACCCCTTACATTACCTTCAAAAGAAGCTCCAATTTCTGAGATATCTTTAATGGTAACCGGAATGTTCTTATCTGCCAAAAAAATGCCCGGGAAAGAACATTTTTTTCGGTGTTCTGATCTGGTATCAAATACTAATTTATGCTTCGCTCCACATGTACAAGTTCGCTCCAGAACTATGTGTTGTAATTCCTTTCCAGGTTTAACATGGACTTTTTCTCCACATTCCGGACAGATAATTACAGCCCAACCCAAAGGGCTTATGAGTACTTCTTGAATCATATTTTTTGTCTTTCTGGAAAACCCAGATCTTTTTCTACAAATATTTTTCTTCCAAAGTCTTTACGTGCTTCACACATATATATTGTTGAATATAATTTGATAAGAAGTCTCTTTTGTATTTTTAAGTATAGAAATAAGGGTATTGTATGTCAATTAAATAGTAGAGCCCCCTCCGGCTGGAGCATGGGGAGCCTCTCTGGAAACAATTGGAAAATTTTCTTGACATTAGTTTGATGTCAAACTATAATAGATCCATGAAAAAAGAACTGGCTATCCTTCAGATTGGCAGAATCCGGGATAAGGCGAACAGCTTTCTGACCGGAGAGCTTGCGAGGCGCAACCTGAAGGGCATTGCGCCCTCCCATGGGGATATCCTCTGGGCGTTGTTCACCATTGGCGATCTTCCTATGAAAAAGCTCTCAGAGATCATCAACAGAGATAAATCCACAGTCACTGCACTGGTGAATAAGCTTATCAACGCCGGGTATGTAGAAAGGAGAACTCATGACTCTGACTCTCGCAGCAGCATTATCTCTCTGACGAAAAAGGGGAATGCCATAAGGAAGAATATTTGGGAAGTATCCGAGGCCTTGCAGAAGAAGGCGCACCAGGGATTAACGGACGATGAGATGGAAATGCTCATGCGCCTGCTTAACAAGGTTCATAATAACTTCTAAAAAATTTTATAAAAATGGTTTGACGTCAAACCAAATATAAAACGTTAAAAGGAGACACTATGAAAATTGATGACGCGACACACAAGGCTATTCAGGAGCATCTTGGCTACACGGATGAAGAGATGGCGTTATTCATAGAGAATCACCGCAATCTGTATATCATATCCAAGGCCGGGGCATTGATGGGCAAAACCATTGTCTTTGAGGTGGTTGAATCGCACGGGTGCAACAGCCAGCACAAAGTCGGCAACAAATTTTATTTCGACGGCGCCGGAAACCTCATAACCAAGCTTAACCCGGGGAGAATCTGCTGTTTCGCATTAGGTATGACGCCGGGTCTTATCTTTGCCGCACATGAACTCCTCTATGCGGGGGTCGATCCCAACGAGATGCGCTTCAAACGTACCGGCTGTTTCGATACCGGCGTAAAGTGCGGCGGCTGGGGCCACATAGTCATGGAGATCCGTGTGGAAGACCGCAAAAAATGAGGAACTGAAACCATTAAATGAACAGATCAATATATTCTCATCACTGCCCGATACGAGGCCACGGCCTGGCTTCTTCCAGTTCGAAGGCCAGTTCAAGCAGTTCTTTTTCCTGGCCGAAGGCGGCGCCGAACTGGACTCCCAGGGGCAGGCCGCTTATACTGAATCCCAAAGGGAGCGATATGGCCGGAGTACCGGTGACATTTTGTTGAGGAGTAAAAGCAACATATTGTCTGACCCGTTCAAAGGCTTCTTCAAACGGCACATCCGGACCTATATAACCAATTTCAGGAGTGGGATGGGCCAGAGTCGGATTGAGCAGAATGTCGCAAGTGCTGAAGATTTCATTATATACCTTGGAGTATCCTTGTAAACGTTTGATAGTGGCTGGCGCTTTTAAGAAATTTTTCTGAAAGTGACGGCTGATATCTATCGTCCAGCTATCCAGCTTGCTTCTGTCGAAGCCGGGAGCGATTAGGAACTGGCCAAAAAATCTGAAAGAGAAGGCCAATAGCCCCCAGTAGAGAATGAAGTCTTCAGCCATTTGCGCGTCGCAGGGGCAAGGAATTTCCTTTACTGTATGGCCAAGTTCTTTGCAGAGAGATCCGACGCGGCGAACCAGATCGGCTGACTCTGGATGACAAGGCTTACCGTATGGTGTATCCGTAAAAAGAGCTATGCGCAGGCGTTTTTTTCCCGGGTACTGCACCAGTCCAATCTCGGGCAGTTTGGGATTGCGGCGATATTTTTCCGCGCCGGCGTAGAAAGCCGCCGTATCTCGCACCGTGCGTGTTACGATACCCTGATGAAGAATATTCACCGGCATTAAGCTCGATCCTTCCACCGGCTCAAGTCTTCCCCGGGAAGGTTTTAGTCCCACAACTCCACAGCAGGCCGCGGGAATACGGATGGAACCCCCGCCGTCGTTGCCGTGCGCGATTGGAACAACACCGGCAGCCACCAGCGCCGCCGATCCTCCAGAAGATCCGCCGGTGGAATAATCCGTATGCCAAGGATTGCGCGTGATGCCGGATGAAAGCGGCTCGGTTGTTGCCGTTAAGCCGAATTCGGGTAACGTGCTTTTCCCCAGACAGATAAGACCGAGCGAAATAAATTGTTCAACAAATCTTTTAGATTTTCTGATGGGTTTATTGGGAACAGCCCGGGAACCCCACAAGGTCGGCGCGCCTTTTACGTCATCGGTGTCTTTGATAAAAGCAGGAACTCCGGCAAAAGGGCCGGGGACAATTTTTTTAGCCTGCTCGCGAGCCATGTCAAAAATCTCGGTAACAATAGCGTTGAGTTCGGAATTCACCGACCTTGCCCGCGCGATCGCGGCTTCAACGGCTTCGGAGGCGCTGATTTCTCCTGCGGAAATTTTTTCCGCAATTCCAACCCCATCGAGAGTTTCCAGCGCGTCATCACAAAATGCACTGATTCTTTTCTTTCCTTCGCTCATCAAAAATCCTTTCCTAAACTTGCCCGCACCCGGAGGGCGGGGATTGAGGGAGGGTGAAATGCGCCTCTGTCATTCTCTGGCGTGACCAGAGAATCCAGAAACACACCGCTTGTCATTCCGGTCGGAGATGACCTTCAGGTTGCGAAGGCCGGAATCCAGTATTTTGCAAAAACTAGAAACGATAAAACAATTTTAGATTTGCGGGGTTCTTTAGCGGCAATTGTCAAGAGTAAAAATGTCATCCCGTTTCTTTCTGAGTCTTGTCTCGATTATCGCTTTTACCTGCTACTGTTCAGCAAAGGTCAGTTGTCAGGATTAAGGATAGAAAGAAATTTTAGACAAGTATGATTAAACCTGATAAAGCATACTTAACTTTTGTTTCCACGAGATGTAATCCGCCAGTTTTTTGATCGCGTCACTGGGTGGAGTGAAGAATTCCACACCCGCCTCATAAGACGCATTATCAAAGATGGCTTTGGTCCATTTTACTTTTCCAAGGACGGTTATCATTTGGTGCAGAATATTTAATGTCATTTCTATCATGAGGAGAGTATCTACGGGCAAAAAAATATTGGTCTGAATGCTGGCACCGGACATAGAGATATTCTTGCTGTGGTTGTAGAAGATTTTTTCTTTAAGAGGATTTTTTCCACCAGAGACGATAGTTAAGGTGATCTCGTTCTCATCTTTCAGTCGCATCGCCCTCCTTTTTTCGTCCATAACGATTCATTCCTCCTTTATTACTCCAGAATCATCGTTTTTCACTCTTCACTTCAAACCCTGCTTATTTATATTTGAATTATAAGAATTTCGGCTTTGTATGTCAATGAAATAATGTGGGGAGTAATATGAATGTTTGTCGGGTATGAAGAGTGCTTATTACAGATTGAAGTCTAGTCTTTTAGTCACGGTTGACGATTTGAGGATAACAAAAAGAAGGGCTCACCGAGTTTACTTTGCTTTCCTAATCATTTCGTTCTGTAACAAATGAACTGCTTCATCTTAATAATTCAGCATACCGTCTCCAAAATTTCCACAATCATGCCCCTGCTCGATTATCGCGTGGCCGACCGCCTCTTGTATTGTTACTGCGATAACTAAGAGGAGTCAAACCTGTCCACGATTTGAAGGCGCGATAAAAATTGGCCACATCGCTGTAGCCTAAATTACAGGCAATTTCTTCCATGGAAAGTTCAGTTGATTGCAGAAGATCGCGAGCTTTTTTCTCACGGATTCCTTGCACTAGTGATTTATAATTTACACCCTCGGCCGCCAATCGGCGCTTAAGAGTCTGATCGCTCATGTTCAAACGCTGGGCGAGTTGTGACCTTGTGAGAAGTTCTTTGTCTTTGAACTGAAGTGCCGATTTGGCCAGTTCAGTTGTTGTTGTAAGCATGATGAGTTGCTCGATTGTTTGATGGCAATCTTTTTCATAGATATTTTTAGTCAGCGTATTGGCGCATGGTAATGGTCTGGTCAGGTAGCTGCTGTCGAACAGTATTTGAGTTTCTTCGGCATCAAAGATAATCGGACAATTAAAGATTTTTTTATATTCATCTGCATATTCAGGTTGGGGATAGGCAAAGCGGATTTCTATAATTTGCACTCGCTCCCGCAGAATTTCACAGCAGATATTATAGCCGCCTACTATATGCATTTCGTAACGGAAGCGGCTGCTGGAACCCATATCTATGAGATCAATAAAACTGAATTTGGCAATATCGCCCTGAACATCAAGGATAATTTGGAAGGGAAAAGATATGAGATCGGCAAGCGCAAAAGCCATTTTAAAGGCGTCAATGGCAGTGGCACAGCTATTGATAGCCATTATCCATTTCCCCAGCTGGCCGATATTAATGCGTTCTCCAATGCGCAGTCCTAAAGCCTGACAGGAAATAATGTCGAATAACTTTTGAGTGATCTCAAATTGCTGTTCAAACTTTATCAATCTGTCCGGGTTGTCAAAATCCGCTTTCTCCAGTCCTTTACTGGAGAGAATTGGCGCCGTATCTATGCCATGCTCTTCTGCCCATTGGATGACAACGCGTAAGTGATGTGTAGATCGATAGGGCGCGATTACAGGCTTTGATTTCAGAAAAATTCTCATGATTTAACCAGTATTATTATTTGCCGATTAGTTGATCCAAAATGACAATATTTTGAGCCTCTACGGCAATTGTAAATAATATCCGTATCAAGTAGCGTCAAACTAAATTAACCAGATGATCAATAACACAAGAGTAGATGAAACTCAATACCGTGGTTATGAAAAAAAGCCAAATGTAGCGTGCATGATTAAAAATAATGCTGAACGGGCTGGGGTCTCAACCGCGACTGTTTCAGGATTCATCAGCGATACCCCGCGCATATAAGCCGAAACAAAGAAAAAATGCTGTTCAACCAATGCATCAACCAATAACCAAACCCAATTGTTATTGGTATTATATTTATCGGAGGTTTTTATGAAAAAAGTATTAAGATTGTTTCCGATGATGACAATGTTGCTGTTGTTTGTTCTGTCAGTTTTTTCCGGACAGGCGGCTGCTCAAGTTCCATCAAAGCTCGTTATCATATCTATTGATTCCCTTGATCCTGGTTATTTGTATCTTAATGCCAAAGGCAATGCCGGCGGCCGCCCCGGTAACTGGCTCATGCCGAATGTCCGTGCTTTCATAGATGGCGGCGTCTGGTTTCAGCACACACGGGATTATCTGCCGTCAGCCACAGACATGAACCATCTCAACGCTTTGGCCGGCACTAGTAGCAGACAGACAGGGGTACTCATGGTCACGAATCAATTGTTCGATTGGAATGCGGACGGAACGCCGAATAACGTTTTCTCCAGCCTTAACTGGACACGGGACGACCAGGGCAGGCCGGTGGACACGCTGTTCAAGGCATGGAAAAGGGCATCTCCCGAGTCAACAATTATGTTTGTTTCCGGTAAAGAATGGATTGAGCATGAATTTAATACAGCCGATTCCGGCATAGACTTATTCCTCTCCGGCGCAAATCATCCCGATTATATATCAGCCCCGGAAAAGCGCAGTTTTTATAACCCTCCGGGGATGTTTCCCGCTGTTCCATCACTTTGGCAGACGATTTTCTGTGAATATTTATATGGATCAAGCCCGGAAAAATTCCCCAGCGATTACTGGATTGTAGATTCATCACTGAAAATGATGAACCGGGAGAGGCCGGATTTTGTCTTCATGCTCCTGGCGGAAACGGACGACTTGCAACATGGTCTCGGTTCTGCGCGTAATCCAAAGGATTTTAATCTCATCACTAATATAGATAAAAACAATTCTTTTGTGTATCAGCAGCCGATTCTTAACGGAATGAAGGACGTGGATACACAGTTCGGGAAACTTATAGCCGGAATACGTTCCATGCCGGAGTACCGGGACGCAGTCATCGTACTCTATAGCGACCACGGGCACCTGACGCATAATTACACAGCCGCCTCTAATGTTGTTTTCAGCACAAATGTTGACAATATACTCCGTGACAAAGGTGTCATATCCGACGAAGAGAAGTCCTATGTAAATTACCAAGCATTAACCGCCACCAGCTTTGGCCAAATTTGGTTCAACCGGGCAACTCTGGCGGAAAGACGTGCTGTCGCCGCCCAGGCAAAAACCGTTCTGGAAAATCACCGGGTGTTTAATCCGCAGACAGGCCGCATGGAATGCCCCTGGTATGTTCTGGACATCAACGACATGAAGAACGGAGTGCCGGGCGTTTCCGCCCCCGGTGAACTTTATAATCCCTATTTTGCCGACAATAATGAGCCGGGAACATTGCATTGGCCGGATATCACGCTGTTCATGAAAAACGGATGGCAACTGCCGGCTACTGCCGGATTGGCCAACAATTTCGGCGCTTCACTGCCGTCCTGGCTGCCGCCGTTGAATTATTTTTTAGGCGGGCATGGTTCGGTTGACACGATGCCCATCGTCATGGCCTTTCAGGGGCCCGATGTGAAAGCCGGCAAAGTAATGGCCGATTCCACATACGCGAAGAACTATCGTATTGCAGACATTGCCGTGACGCTGGCAAATATGTTCGGCCTTGAGCTGAGAAGCACTACGGTCGGCATAGATCGATCAACCGATCTGAAGTAAGCAAAATTTTATGCTGGTCTTAAAGAGCATGGTGTATTGATTACGATTGATATACCATGCTCTTTTTTTACAATTACTGCCAGTCCGTCCTTAAGTATTTTAACCTGGATAGGAATATTGCAAAAAATTATTATGTATTTTATCGGAGGTTTTTATGAAAAAAGTATTAAGATTGTTTCCGATGATGACAATGTTGCTGTTGTTTTTTCTGACAGTGTTTTCAGTTAAAGTTTTTGCCTGGTCAGTCATACCGCCGAATTTTACGGATGAACCGCCTACAAATCCTTTTATCGCGGATTCTCCCTGGCCCATGAGCCATCGAAATCCTTACTGCCAGGCATCTTCTCCTTATCCGGGACCTAAATCAATAAGCTTAACTACCACATCATCTTTTAATGTTGGCATGCCCGGACTGATTACCCTTGCCATCTCTGGAAAATATCCGGATGGTAAACGCGTGATATGGGGCAGTTCATCAACTGCTGTGTTCAAAGCGGATGAAGCACTCCATTACATCAAAACCATGAATAAAGAGAATCTGACCATTTCATCTGTGTTTTCAACCGATGAAATGCTGTCTGGCGCCTATACGCTGGTAGATAAGAATAATATTTTCTACATGCCGCGATTTACAAAAATATTCGCTTTTGGCGACGCGGTTGCCGGTAATCGTTATTCGGATATAGTCATCAAAGGAAAATATGAAATTCCCGCAAACATGCTTGTTGACCCTGCGGAAAAAATCGTGGGACTTTCCATGACCTGGGACGGCATGCTGGTTTTTGCCACCAGCCACGGGCTGGTTGGTGTTGTTTCCCGTAATTTTGACGAGGCCTTTTATTATCGCTTTCCTGCTGGAGAGCAGAATTCCAACTCCATTGCCTGCGATGAGAACGGCGGCATATATGTAGTAACCGACAAAAACATGTATCGAGTACAGTGGACCGGCAGTGAATTGACAATAGATCCTGCTCATGGAGGATGGAGCGCGGGTTACGAAACCGGAGAAGGTTCCGGAGTGCGGCTCGGAGCAGGATCAGGCTCGACACCGACCCTGATGGGAACCGGTAATCAGGACAAGTTCGTTGTGATTACAGACGGTCAGGACCTTATGCACCTTGTTTTTTTCTGGCGTGACGAGATTCCCGCTGACTGGCAGCAAATACCTGGAACAGAAAGCCGGCGAATTGCTGCTCAAGTTCCGGTAACCTTCGGTGATCCCAGCGCGACAGAAACATTGTCGGAACAATCCGTATGCGTAAGGGGTTATGGGACAGCCGTTGTTAATAACCAATTGAAGGCGTCTTTTAACAATCAGGCAATCAGCGTTCTGATGTCCGGATTTGCACCAATCGCTCCTTATGGTGTGGAGAAATTCGTATGGGATCCACAGACACGAACACTAAAAACAGCATGGGTAAATAAATCAGTAAGTATGCCTAATGGCATTCCCTCTATGAGCCAGGCCACCAACTTGTTCTATGGCGTAGGACAGAAGTGGGGCGCGTGGACGTTTGAAGCATTGAATTGGACTACAGGAAAATCGGTTTTCAGCTATCCATATGGCATTACACCCGCCAATAACAGTGCGTATGCCGCCACAGAAATCGGGCTTGACGGAAGTCTCTACACGGGCACGCTGATGGGTATGGTGCGGATGAAGTGATGAGTTAAGTAGACTGACTTTTGTATGTCACACCCTTTTGCTATGATGGGAGAGGAGGGCTCCTTCTCCCTCTTCTCCCATCAAATTTTAGTATCTATAGGGAATGGTTCTATTTATTTTGTTACCTGCACTGTTCTGTCAATTAATCAGAACCGTCTCCTATTTTTAAGTGAAAAATCCTATCCCGTTTCTTTCTGTGTCTTGTCTCGATTATCGCTTTCCCCTGCAACGAAACAATTGTTAGGTTTAAAATAATTGAGGATTACTGGTTGAAAGGTACAACGAAAAGATCAGCCGGAGCGTAGCGATCGGCTGGATTGACTGGTTGTGCAATCATTAAATAGCACCGACTCGTTTATTTCTATTTATTCGTGAAACTCCAATTTAATGAGACTCGCTGAAAACTAATCCCGGCGAGTCGGGATGAAGTTTAAAGCATTAGTCGAATTATCCCCGGAGCGAAGCGACGTGGGACTATAATGTAGTGCATAACACGAAGGTCATCTACGACTGCTTGCTTTGGGGTATTATACCCGTGATTTCAAACGTTAGCTTGCACAGCATGCTTATACCAAGTAGCTATCAAATATTAAAAGGTTGATTTACCGGGCATAATACCAAGTAAGCTTTCAAAATTTTATTTTTTAAGTTTTTGAAAGCAACTTGTTATTAGAAATGGCGTCTACTATTTTTGCCCAAACCACTTTGGGCATGTCATGCCCCATTCCACTAATTATCAATAATTTTGCTCCCTGTATTACCCGAGCTGTATCTTTTCCTCCTTCGACCGGTATCAGCGGATCATCAGCCCCATGAATTACAAGTGTCGGAACCGCAATTGTTGAAAGCGACTCTCTTCGATCGCCATTGGCAAGAAGAGCTATGTTTTGACGTACTGCTCCCTGTGGATAGTATGAACGATCGTAGCTCTTCTCCATGAACGTTCGAGCTCTCGTTTCCTCAAATGGAAATCCGGGACTCCAAATCTTCCGCCATACATTCATCATGTGCTCAACAAATGCTTTGCGTTCCGCAGGTGCAGGCGCGAGAATGGCGGCAATTGCATCAGGTTTCCCCTGCGGAAGATCAGGATTTCCTGTGGTCGACATTATTGAAGTCAGACTCAGGACATGTTTGGGATGTCGATAGGCGATAACCTGAGCTATCATACCGCCCATGGAAGCGCCGCAGATATGCGCCTTCTCGATGCCCAAAGCATCAAGCAAACCAACAGCGTCATCTGCCATATCATCAAGAGAATATGATGATTGCACAGGCTTGCCTTCCATTAAAGCTTTGATTGCAGCTGGAAAGTCAGGAATTCCTGCTTCTTCAAATTTTGTCGAAAGGCCTGCATCCCGGTTGTCAAACCGAATCACAAAGTAACCTTTTTTTACTAATAACTCGCAGAATTCGGCATCCCAAAAATAAATCTGAGCACCATTACCAGCAACTAATAATAATGCCGGGGATGAACTCTCCCCGAAAGTATCATATTCAATTTGGATTCCATTAGCTTTCACATTAGGCATTGCTTATCTCTTTTCCTTCTAAAATCTTGAATTACTATATTTATCTTGACCCACAACGAGTGGAGCCCCCTCCGGCAGGAGCCGGAGGCTCCTTAAATAACGCGACCTCCCGCGATTTCAATTCGCATTCATCCCCCAGCGAGAGCTGGGGGATTTCATATCGCGGGATTAATATACCCAATGGGTTTTTTCCGAAATTTCATGCAAGCCTAATTCATTTGAAAAAATATAAAAAGAGAAAACATTATAAAATCAAATGCAATGGAAATTTCATCATTGGGTATTTTGTGGTAATAAAAACCAAATGCATGGTGGGTAATTTGTTGGAAATTTGTCAAAGATTACTGATTAAAAGTAAGTATAATTTTCAAGAAAGATATTCTGCGACTAACAGGAAGAGGTGTTTGCCAAGTTCACCGCCGAAACGCAAATGGAATGCTTCATTTTAGCCTGTCATCCGGTTTGTCCACTTTCCACAGCGCAGATAATTTTCCCCGCGCGCAGGGCGGGATCCTGACGGTAGTATTCTTTAAGAACACGATAAAGATCAGGAGCGTTTTTTATCATCAGTAAAGGCTGATCGAAGAATTGCTCCGTGGCCACAGCGAAAAATTCAGCTTCATTGGTTGCGCCGTAAGTATTGAGAAAAGATTTCCTGCCCCGTTCGGCGTCATGCTTGAGGCGCAGATATTCACGGGAACATGTCAGCACCCAGTCGCGATATTCCGCCCTGTCCCGCAACGGGGGCGTGCCGTCAGCGGCGCCGTCGAGCATATCGAGTTTGTGGGCAAATTCATGATAGACAACGTTATGGCCTGATTCGGGATGGCGGCCGCCGTGCAGAGCCGCATCCCAGATGATAATGACAGGCCCCTGCTGAAAGGCCTGCCCGATAATGGGGTGGGATTCTTCGATGGGCGCAAGAGCTGTTTCAAAAAAACCGAGTTTACGCTGAGGCGGAACGACGGTTGATGGATAGACAAGAATCGTTTCGACATTATGATAGTAATTGTGAGGCAGACCCAGCAGAAGGAGGCTCGCCTGCGCGGAGATGGTAACGCGGATTTCGTCGGTAAGCTCCAGGCCGCCGCATCCTTCCCAATCCTTTTCGGCGATAAAGACGCGGATCAGCTCCCGCAGATGAGTTCGTTCGGCATCGTCCAGCATGCAGTAATGGGCAACATTACTTTTAATGATATCTTCCCAGGCTGGAGGAAACGGTTCCTGTATTACTTTTTCCCGGCGGCGATTGGCAAACCATTTAAACATAGGAATTCCTTCTACGGTACTTTTTATTACAGCCAGCGCGTAAGGAATAATCCCACGGCAACCAGCACCGGCGTACTGATATTGAGAATCACATTTTTAATCATGAACGGAATGAGGCTGGGGAGATCCTCGGCATTACGTATGACACCGCGCATCACCGGCACGGCCAGAATCAATGTAGTCAGCCCGAGCAGGGCTCCCCAGGGCAGGACTCTCAAAAGACATCCGGCAATGATTGCAACATAAGTCAAACCCAAAAAAACAGAATATACTATGGCGCTGGACTTGCGTCCGATTCGTATGGGCAGATGGTCCCGGCCGATTTGCCTGTCCGCCTCTACATCCGGAAATTGATTAAGGAGCAGCAGATCGTTGACTAGAAAAAACGGCACCAGTGAAGCCATCGCTGCAGTCCAGGAATAGTGGCCGGTCAACATGAAATCCGTGCCCATCACCATCAACGGCCCGAAACCAAGACCGGGGGCAATCAAACACATAAGCGGACTTCTCGTAATGAGCGGCGTGTAGGTATATATGATTATGATTCCGAGGATGCCGACGGGAAGTGTCCATGGTCCGCGTTCCAGCAGAAAGTAGATTCCTATCCCGGCCATCAAAACCAGACTGACCAGACCGGTAATCAATGCCCAGTGAGCCTTTTCAGGGTTTTCAGGCAGGCTCTTGGTCCCGCCCGAAAAAGGTGTTGCCTGGGTGATAAGATCGAGACCGCTCTTGAAATCATGATATTCGTTGAGTGCATTCACACTGATATGCGCCAGGACAGAGCCGATCAATATAAGGACAATATAAACAGGGTTAAGAAAGGCTCCCGACCAAAAGGCGGTCGCGATCCCCAACAGTACACAGGCCGGGGTTAAAATTAGAAAGTTCGGTCGCATAGGACCGATCAACGCATTACTCACTGAAAGACTCCATTAAATTGAAAAGATCTTGTTTTTCAAGATGGAAGTATATGAAGAATGATACTGTGTCAATTTAATAGTGGAGCCCCCTTCCGGAGGAGCCGGAGGCTCACTGAGCATCTATTGGGGATGGTTCTATTTGTTTTGTTACCTTCCCTGTTCTGTCAATTAAATAGAACTATCCCCAATTTGCGGGTTACTTTTTACGCATCAAGGTACCAACTGCCACGACAGTATCGGCGGAAGTTGAATGACGATAGATTATGTTGATCTTGTCGTTGCTGCTGATCTGACCCTCCAAGAAACCATCTTCATCGGCCTGGTATAAGCTCTTGTTGTCCAGAGCAATTACGGCAACGAATTTTTCTGTGGCTCGCGGCGATTTGAATATCCCGTGCAGGACTCTTCCCTGTTGCTTGGTTACGACCCACTCGGCTTTGAGGGTGCTGAACTCACCTCGGTGGTGGGTCTTTGCTCCGTGAACAGCGCCCTTGAGAAGGACAGCCCCTTCAGCCTGGACTGTCCATGTTCCTACCAGATTGGGAATGCCGGATTCTGCAAAGCAGATCGCCGTTCCCAACAGAAATGCCAGCAAAGTAAAACTGATCACAATCTTTTTCATAGCAAGTCTCCCTTCCTCGATAAAGTTATGTTGAGTTAATTGGGTGTCACTAATCTCTGCATCGTCGCTTTCATTGCCGGGCTCAATTGCTTCACAAGTTCTGCGTTGTACGAACCGGTCGGCATTGGCTTTATGGTTGGATCATTAGTTGGATTCCACTTGGTAGTAGTGTCCCCGGTTTCGACGATCTGCGCTGCCGCGATGGCATATTTACGCGATGCCGCCGCCGGCGTTCCGTCCTGGACTGCCGGATCAACGTCGGTTGTAACAATGGAAATGGTATGGTCGCTGTTAAGGTAAATCTCAAAAGTACGGAACTGTTGAGGGAAATCCCTAAGCGATGGAGTTTCAATCTCCCAGAATCCTTTTTCTGAAGCGTTGACCGGATCAGGAGAGATAAATGCTTTAACTGTACTTAAATGACGATGCCCCGAGAGCCAGGCGAGAAGATTCGGATGGCGTTGAAGTTCCGCAATCAGATCCGGCAGGGTTACGGCATTTTGCGGATTGAGCCACCAGCCCATTTCGGAATTTGGCGCCGTTACTTCGACATTTATCGGTATGTGCGCGGCAATGATCATGAGCTGACCGGCAGCATCACCATCGGCTAGTTCTTTTTTAAGCCAGGACCAGCGTGTCTGGTCCAGAAAGCCATGCCCGTGGATGTCGGCAGAACCATCATCTTCTTTTTGGGT
Source organism: Deltaproteobacteria bacterium (assembly GCA_026388535.1). Taxonomy (GTDB): domain Bacteria; phylum Desulfobacterota; class Syntrophia; order Syntrophales; family Smithellaceae; genus Smithella. The sequence goes on from JAPLJP010000143.1 coordinate 18,964, forward strand.
ATCGTCGAGCACAATAACCTTGAGCGGAATATTCGACTTTGGCACAAAGCTGTAACAGGCAAAGCCGTTGCCGGCGTCGGTTGAGTTGAAACCGTGGCCGGCAGGATGGGAAGATGTATTAAAAAATTCGTTCATCCACTGAGTTCTCAAAAGTGAGCGGCGATCCGGATCGGCCGCAACCTTTGGCGCGCTGCTGAAATTTCCGACAGGTCCTGCCTGGATAATATCACCGTAAGGAGTCGAGCCGTCGAATACGCCCATATAGTAATCACGGTTATTAATTATTGCCGGGTTGGCGAGAATATCTCCCGTGGTAAAAACTTCGTCGCTGATGAATGACTGCCTAAGGTCCTTGCGCAGGCTATAGTCCACAGGGATTGAACCCATCCAGAAATGATCGTGGTTGCCGAGAGCCTGATACCAGGGGATCGTTTTATCCAGCCCTGCCGTTTGGTAAGGTTTCTGATAATCAATTGTGTCGGCTCCGAGATGAGCGCCGGAGCTGGGTGTGATAACCTTTCCGTCCAGGACATCGATATACCACCGCAGTTCATTGTACTGAGTGGTGTTGCAGGTATCGCCCAGAGAAAGGCCGAAATCAAATGGATTTGCTTTGTGCAAGACGTTGACCGTCTGAACGGCGGCGTCGAGAACATGCGTTGTAAACATCATAATCCCTGAATATAGAGACGCCCCGACCGGCATCTTGGGATGCAGGCTTTGAAGATAGATCAACTGGTTAGGAGATTCTTTGTCGGTGATATGGATGTCGGAGATGGTAAAGAAATTCAAAAGTTTTGTTTTTTTAGTTAAAGCTGAACCGTTATATGTAACCGGCATGAGATCGAGCCGCTTGTCGTAGGGAAGACCCGAGCCATATGTCCATTCTCCATAGCCGTACTGATTGTATTTGGGAATCTCCCAAAGATTGATCGCCGTCGCAGGTGTTGGGCCCGGTACGATTGTTCTCTGTAGCGTCGTTTGAACATCGGAGGCAATCGGGTATCCTGCAGACTGATTTTTGACAACGGCTTTTGAGCATCCTGTTAAAGAGAAAATCAGCAGGCCCGCTAAAAAGACCAAACAAAACTTTTTCGTGAAACTCCAATTTAGTGAGTCCCAAGTTTCAGAAGCGTAGCGCACTGAATTTGCTGGACGAACTATCCCAGGAGCGAAGCGACGTGGGACTATTGTATGAACCCCAAAGCTTGCTTTGGGGTTCATACCC
>JAPLJP010000174.1 GCA_026388535.1 Deltaproteobacteria bacterium
GAGTATTATGAAAAAAATTGGAATTTTAGTTGTTATTATGATGTTGGTAGCTTTTGTCACGGCAGCACAAGCGGGAACAAGGGCCGGTGGTTTACCTGAATTTGTTGTAGATCAAAATATTGGCGACTGTGGCAACTGTACAGTTACCATCGCACTTAATGTTGAATTCGATTCTGATAAGTCAGTTGTGAAGGAAAAATATCATAATGAAATAAAGAAAGTGGCCGATTTCATGAAAAAATATCCTAATACTACGGCTGTGATTGAAGGACATACTGATAATACCAACACCGCAGAATACAATCAAAAGCTGTCTCAGGCCCGCGCAAACAGCGTTCGTCAATACCTGATCAACAACTTTGGAATCAAGGCATCCCGCCTAACCGCTGTCGGTTATGGACTGACAAAGCCGATTGCCAGCAATAGCACTGCGGAAGGTAAGCAGAAGAACCGCAGAGTCCAGGCTGTCATCAAAGCTGTGACAAAAAAATAAGTATGTAACAGCTTCAGATTTTTGAAACGACGAAAGCCCCATGACTACTTTAGGTCGTGGGGCTTTTTATTTCTATTTATATTCTTATTCACAAATAGAAAAAGGATTCAGAAAATATCCAAATCCTTGTAATTATTGGTGGCGGTGCAGGGAATCGGACCCCGGACACTACGGATATGAGCCTGCCATGTAGCCTTTCCTGTATTTTAGATAAAACTCAATTAAATAATTTAATCAACGACTTAATGAAGCGTAGCGAGATACGTCTTTGTGATCTTCTGCGTCTTTTTTTGTTGGTTCTGCCACGAGAATGGCACGGAGAGGATAAAGACAAATAGGATTATTATATGAAAAATAAAATGAGTGAAATACTGAAAAAAGCCAGCGAAGCGAGAGGCGCGGTAGAGACGCCGCAAGCTCTCGCTGGCGCAGTCAATTCAGATTTAGTTCAGTTTGTTTTAAATGAAATTCCAGGCTCTAGACAGGTTGGTAAATCTTCGGGGCATCTTGCTTACTCGGAGAACTTCAACGCTTACACTTCCAACCTGTTTAGAGCTGATTTTGATAAAAAAACAAAAGAAAAAAGAGATTGCCCTTATGGCCTTGCTTCTCTAGGGAATAATTGGGAAAACATTTCTTCAAGTGTACTTGATTTGAAAAATGGTTTTGTGGATGAAGATGATATTATTAAGAATTATAAAAAAATGATTATACATGTGAATGGTAAAAGAACGCCGTTACTATTAAGTGACAAAGGGGAAGTGAGGACTTTTCCTCTAAAGAGCCGTTGGAATGAAGAATATCACTATGGGTATGTGGTAGGCCAAAAGGCTTTGGATGAAGTTAAGGGGTTGAGAAAAGTTTCACATTTAATTTTAACAGTTGCGCCTGATCGTGTGAAATATATAATTCCTGATTGGTGGTGCTGGGGTGATGAAGAATTTATGGCTGTATTTGGCGGCCAATTAGTAAGTGAATTTTTGCATAAATTGAGAGCTTATAAAAAGAAGCATGGAGAACCTAATAATTTTGTTACTTGGGTGATGGAGTTTCAAAAAAATGGAATGGCGCATTTTCATCTTCTTTTTTATGGTTCTTGGGTTGCTGACTTGGAAGTTTTAAAATCTTTCTGGCCTTATTCTGAAGGGCAGGGAATACGTTTTGGAAGGCCTATTAGGCATCAGGATAATGGGGCTGCACTTGCAAGATATTTGACAAGATACATCACAAAAGATTTGCAGCAGATAGATGACAAAAAATTGAAAACAAAGATGGAAAGAATAAAAGCTTTTTTATGGTACTTTAAAAGGCGTTTGTATAACATTAGGCATAAAATAAAAAATACCGACGGTGAGTACACTTTAGGGATTGGGCGTGAACAATTTATCAATCCTGTGAAGTGGAAAAAATATATACCGCCTTTTGAAATACTTAACGATGATTTTGAGCAAATGTTTGAAAGATTTAAAAATTGTCATGAATATTCATAGAAAATATTTATTACACCTACAAATGTTCAGTAGAGGGCAGTTGTGAAAATTGAGGATTACTGTTTGAAAGGTGTAATGAAAAAATCAGCGGCGGCTGTAAGAAGTCCGCTGAATTGTTTTGTTGGGCATTGTTTTCTTGTTCCAGACGAGTTGTTCCTTGCCAAGATTTCATAGTATTGACTCTGCATATCTGCAATATATTGCTCACCCATAACCTTGCGGATCATTCCATTCATACGGGATATGTCCAAACTTACTGCCGTCATAATCTAACACAAGCCCTCGGTAACCAATTATCCTGAATATCAGCCTGTAAACCATTGAAATAAGGTGATTGCGGATATGCCAGAATTCCTCCTCCTTTTTGAAATCAATTACATTCCCGTGTGCAAGATACGGCCTAGCCTTTTTCCAAGTCCTTTTCTGGAATTCGGTTATTACTCCCTGCTCAACAAGAACATCCATTCTCTTCGACAACGAGGGCTTGTAAAGCATAGATAGAAGGCCTTTAGCCCTCTCCCTGATTGTGTCGTCACTGTCCCACGCACCTACATGTTGAACAAGATTTTCAACTTTCTTTTTGTAATAATCTTCCTCGGAGGTACCGCTTTCCAGGGAAGAGAAGATAAGATTTACACAAAACTCTATGTAGATTGACAGTGAAATTAGGAAGCCCTGTAGCGTACCTTTACCAGCTAAACACAACTCAGAAAAGCCTTTTGTCATTTCTAGAGGCTCGAATTGCTGAACCGACTTACACTTGCTCAAGTAGGCGCAAAACGCTTTCCAGAAAGAATCTCTGGTGTTTAGTCCATCGGTAAAGGGTGGCAGCATTCCGCTTTCGATGGATATTGGTGTCTCTCTTATGAATACGAGAGCGTCCCTCTTGAAGTGGCGTATGATCATTCTGGGGTAAACAATTCGTGCAGTAACTAAGATTAGAGCTTCTGTAATCCAGTTTTCAACGTATGGCGGGGTAAACCGGTCGCCGTCAGATGCTGTTACATGAAGTCGTGTTTCATCCAAGCTTTTCTGAAATCTAATTAGAGAGTCATCAAAAGGGACCTCATGATGATCTCTCCAAAAGCTCGTAGATATGACCTTCTCGCCATGGAAGCTTTTCACCTTAACCGTTCCGGCAAGTGGCAGGTCAAAATGATCTGAGAAGACCAGTTCAGTAGACTTTGAGGTTCGATCTCCTTCTATCTTCTCAACGCGGGCTCCCAGTTGGTCAAACTCCCCTTCAACCAGCATGTATGGTGATTGAAATATGTTTAGCACCGGTATTGACCAAGCGCCATTCCACTTCATTCCATCATAGCCTTCTGCAAATAGTCTAAGGTTTGCCTTTCGCGGGTCGTTCTCTTCCCTAACCTGTCTCAAATAGGCGAAAATCTCTTTATTGACTTGAATCTGATTGTAGACTTTGAATGATAGTCGACCAGACTTATCGCCTCTGATGATTCCAGGTCCTTTGAAGATGGGCGGTTGATTGTCTTCGCAACGGTGGATTTCAACGTCGACACAATCTATTTCAATCTGTTTTCCTACATATTTCTCTGGCAGATTACTCAAGAATACCATTTAGACGTTTTCTCCTTTGTGCTCAACGCAAAAATTAGCCGGAGCGTAGCGATCGGCTGGATTGAATTGTTGTGCGCTACTTTTGCCCTGTTCTCATGTAAAGCTTTGCGCGAGCAATCGCCTCATATTGGTTTGGTTGGCAGCCGAAAATGTTCGCACACCACGCTTTAGTCCAAATTTTGTATCTACCATTACCTAATGGTTCTTTTGAAATGCTAAACGCCAATCGTGGAGAGCTTTCGGATGGGTTATATGTTTCAATTATGGTGTCGTTGTGTACCTGAAGCTTAAACCCCGCATTGGAATTCACAAAATAGGTGGCCCGTTCCCACATGGTCTTGCACTCCCCTTCATTTTCACAATACAGAGGGGTGTCAAATTCTCTCTGCAGTTCTGCGGAGAGCTGAGGTTTAACTCCGGCACACCCAATTGTAGAGATGGCAATAGCAGCCCAAACAAATAGTTCCATATAAATCTTCGTTCTCATGGTTTTTCTCCTTTCAAACAAGTTTTAACTTTTGCATCTGGACAGCTTCTACATAATATGACGCACAACAATTAATATACCCACCGGGTATTTTCCGAAATTTTGTAAAATTCTATCTCAATTCAAAAAAAATAAAAAGAGAATAATACGTCATAAAATCAAATATAAATGAAAATCCCTCACCGGGCATTTTGTGGTAATAAGGACTAAAAGCTTGGTGGGTAATTTGTGGGAAATTTGTCCAAGATTGTTGATTGAAAGTAAGTATAATTTTAAAGAAATACTTTTTGCGGATTTCAGGAAGAAATAAACAAAAATCCGATTAACAATCCTGTATATTTTTATGTAGAGTACGAATCATAAACTTTTTTCTTGACAAGCATAAAAAAGAGAGTAGGATACGAATCGTAAACTAATAAAATGGGGTATAAAAATGGTTGATGATTCTTTCCCTTTTGTAAAGATCCCAAAGCAATTTGAAAAAATTATTGGAGTACCAGATGAAGGGACGAAGCTATATCGTGCATATGGAAGCGAAGAAGATTGCCGTAAATGGATGGATACTGTTTTTGAAATTTGTGGAAATGCTGCTTGTGTTTCACCAGGCGGGGCTGCGGCATATGCAAAAGTATCTCGTCCAGGTATACATAAAAAACTAAAGACAGGGGGATTAACAGGTTTTGTTTTTCACATAACTGAAGATTCTATTTTATTCAAAGGAAAGAAGAAGCTCTCTGCCAATGCGTTTTTTTATTGCTACATTCCCCGAAGTGAATTGAAGGCGTGGGCAGCTGAATTAGATAAGAAACGAGAAAAACATGAATTAGAGTATGAAGAAGTAATGGGTAATGGAGATTATAACGAAAGATATCCTAACAAACCACCTAAACATTTAAAGAAAATGCTTAGAGACGAGCAAAAGAAGAAAAAGTAATAGAAATATTAACAATGAACTTTTTGGATACATACCCTGAAATTTTGACAGTAGACCAGATAGCGGAAATTCTGAAAGTTGAAATTAATATGGTTTACAGATTGAGTGGTCTTGTCAAAATAAGGATAGGAAAGGGCAGGGGGCTAATCCGTTACAGAAAAATTGACCTGGTAAATTATATCAAGTCGAGAGAGGAGGATGTTAATCTCAATGCAAATAAGAAAACGGAAAGATACCGGAAAGTGGGGCTATCAGATATGTTTTCATGGAAAGAGATTAAGACAATCCGGTTGGAATACCAAAGATGAAGCACAAAAGGCTGCGGAAGACCTCCAGGGTAAATTAAGAAGAGAGGCTTCAATGGCTGTTTCCGGTTCCAATATGGCTTGTGTTGATGCGGTGAATGGCTTCTTGGCTTACTCTGCCAGAATTGGTAAATCAGAAAACAGATTGCGCGGTCTATATTCAAATTTTCATAGTTTTGTATTGCCTTTCTTTACAGCGGAAAAGCGGCTTAAAGATATTACTCATAATGACATTGAATCTTTCATTGATGGACAATGTAAGAGGGATATATCAAAAAATACGATCACTCATTACGTGACCGATCTTAATGCATTACTCAACTGGGCTGTGAAGGAAGAAATAATAGACATAAATCCGATGAGGAAAGTTTCTAGAAAAAGAATCCGACCGGAAAAGATAATAAAGAATGGTTTTACTCCTGAAGAAATAAAAAGGGCTGAAGCAGCATTAGATAAAGAAGATATTTTATTCTTCAGGTTTTTACTTTTTACCGGAGAAAGATTAACTGAGGCGCTTTCCAGTAAATGGAGTGATGTAAATTACGAAAACAGAGAAATCATCATCAGGGGCACAAAGACTGAAGGTTCTTTACGGCGATTGGATATGTGTGATGGTCTTTATATGACTTTAAAGGGGCTAGAAGCTTATAAAACTGAATCACCTTATATCTTCCATCACCGTAACGGCGAAAGGATACTGAGGCGTGATAAGATGTTTAAAAGGATAAAAATAAAAACAGGGATTAAAATCACGGCAAAGGATTTGAGAGATGTGTTCGCCACAACAATAGCAATGGGCAGTGAAAATAATAGACCGGATGTGCAGACAGTAAGTGATCTTTTAGGTCACACAAATTTAGTAACAACTAAAAAATATCTTTATTCATTAAAAGAGAAAAGAAGGAAGGCTGTGAGTGTTCTGGATGCGATTTATGGCACGGAAAGTGGCACGGGCGCAAAAAATAAGGACTTAGAAAAGCATCCAAGTCCCCGTTATGATTATGGTGGCGGTGCAGGGAATCGGACCCCGGACACTACGGATATGAGCCTTATGCTCTAACCATCTGAGCTACACCGCCTTTATAATAGTAAAAAATTCTCAATGAACTCTCGCAGGTGGACGCTATATATAAGAGCGCAAATTTTGTCAATAACTTATTGCGCAGGTTCCAGTTCATATATAGCAATTACACTCTTATCGCGCAGAGAAGCGCCAACTGACAGTACCACTGCCAGCACAATCTCCGGTTTGCCATCATTGTCTACATCTTTAATGCAATAATCGGCCACGTAACCGTTGATTTTCTTTGTCCGCCAGTTTTCCGCCATTCCCATGCCATCCCATTCCAAATTGTATATTTCACTGGATGTAAAGAGTCTATAATTTTTGAAAATACGGCCGACGGAAGACAAGTTTTTGACTATAATAATTTCTTTTTTACCGTCTTTATTTGTATCAAAAGTAAGGATACGCAAATTCAAATAAGCGCTTTTTTCTTTGTCGTCGGGATTCTTCTTATCAATATTTTCAAAATAGTTATTGCTTCCGCCATATACATCATCACTTCTCCAGATAAGCTCTTCGCTGGTAAAACCGATTGAAGTAAGACGGCTTAAAGGTTTAGTTGTTTTGTCAATAATGTATAAATAATCATATTCGTCTAAGGCGAATATTTTTTCACTTCCGCCAACACCTAAATCATCAATGTTCAATCCATAAATAGACAATCCCAAAGGTATCTTCATTTTCTGATCGTTGACGTATTTGCCGTCTCTCCAGACCATTTCGTAAATTGAAGTGTCAAAGGGTTTGCCGAAACCGTGTTCCTGCCCTAATAATATTGGAATGCCGGACGATGTATCAATTACGCGTAAAAACCAGCGTATATCGGAAGCGATTTTTATATATTTACCATCTTTGAATTCCAGCACAAAAGAGTCAAGCAATGTATCGTTTAGCGACGTCACGATTATTTCTTTAACGCCGTTTCTGTTGATATCAGCGACATCTACGGACATATATTTATCATAGGATTTCCCGGAAATTTTTTCCAGTAACTTCAATTCCTTTTCTGCCTTTTGATATATGTAAACCTTATTTTTGTCGATAGCTACCACTTCGTTTACACCGTCATTATTCACATCTCCTATATCCATACCCTTAAATTCCGTGGAAATTTCCTGACTCTTCCAGAATCCCTTCCGATTGAAAGGTTCAGCAGCGTTAATAAATTCGGAATTGATTACAGATGTTAATGTTCCTCCTTTTTTACCACCTGCTTTCATTCCCGCAATTATTTGAGATTCTCGGGACATCGCCGCAGGCACTTGAGGAGTAGCGGCAGGAACAGGCGCGGTTACAAGCGGCGCAGTTGATTGTGGCGTTGTGCCAATAATATGATGGATAATGTTTTCTGAAAAATCGTTGATTTTAGGAATTACGTCATCAATGCTTTGTGTTTGAGCAAAAACTCCAATATCAGATTTGGCGTTGGCAATATCCACCAGCTTTCCGTCAATGCTGATGCTGTTGCCAATTTTGGTAATACTTCCCCAGACGACATAATCGGAATTTAATTTTTTACCGAAAGTATATACATCATCTATAGTCATCTCTTTTATTTTTAATTTTTTGAGTTCTCCCAGGACAACATTTTTATTGGTAACGTTGATTTTGTCAGAAGCGGCAATGCGTGAAGAGAGCATTTCTTCTATTCCTTGTTTTATGTAATCAATATTTTCTGAACTGTGTAAGGAAAAAGGTAAGATGGTCACGGTGTATTTGTCTTTTGCCCAAAGTGAACTGGCGGCAAGCAGAAGTATTGTTAAACAAAATATATATATTAAAGTTTTTCGCATATTTATCTCCCCTTTTATTAATGCTGTAGATATTTACAGTAAGGTGCTTCTAGCATTTAAAAAGTGATAATTCAAGAATGATTTGAGAGGATAAAATCAGTCGGTTAAACTTTTGATGTTATTACATTATTAGGTTAAGTTTTTAGCGGGATGACGTAAAACATAACGGCGCAGAAATGACAAACACTGCCGGTAAGTACAAATAAATGCCAAATTGCGTGATTGAATGGAAGTTTTTCCCATGCATAAAAAATAGTCCCCAGGGTATAGGCCAGTCCACCACAGACAAGCAATACAAGGCCGCCCCCGGGCAATGCGTGAAAAAGAGGCTTAATGGCAAATATAACCAGCCAGCCCATTAAAATATAAGCAATCGTCGAGATAATCTTAAATCGATGGACGAAAAAAACTTTAAATAAAACCCCGATTGCAGTTAAAGACCAGACTAAAGCAAACATGCTCCAGCCAACAACACCTCGTATAGTTACAAGCAAAAATGGAGTGTAAGTTCCTGCAATCAAAACATAAATACAGGAATGATCCAATATCTTAAATATATGCTTTAAGTTTGGTTTTTGAAAGCAATGATAAAGAGTTGAAGATGTGTAGAGCAAAACAAGAGTAATTCCAAAAATTGTACAACTTATAATGTGACTCAAACTTCCATACATCATGGAGAAAACTATCAGAAGAACCAATCCGGTAATGCTGATTATCGTTCCAATTCCAGAAGTTAAGCTATTGAATATTTCTTCCAAAGAACTGTATTTTCCTATGGTTTGTGAGTTAGACATAAGTTTTATTTCCTCAATTTTATAAAAAAAGAATATGTTTTTGATTATTATTTGTCAATTGCTAATAAAACTGATTCTATATTAATTCTTGACTGATTGATAGAAGTCGTAATAATAATAAGCAATATTAGAAGGAAAAGTGAAGCCTCTCAAATAAGATAAAAATAATTAGAGGAGAAAAAAAGTGATATCGAGATATTCCCGCGAAATAATGACCAAAATTTGGAGTCCGGAGAACAAATATAAAAAATGGCTGGATGTGGAAGTTCTGGCTTGTGAGGCAATGGCAAAGCTGAATAAATTGCCCGAAAGAGCATTAAAAAATATAAAGAAAAAAGTTTCCATTGATATTGGGCGCATTGATGAAATTGAAAAAACCACCAAGCATGATGTAATCGCTTTTTTAACTTCACTAACGGAAAAAGTCGGCGAAGACGGACGTTTTATTCATATGGGGCTGACTTCTTCCGATGTTCTGGATACCGCACTCGCTGTCCAATTAAAGGAATCGGCTGAAATTTTACTGGAAGATATTGATAATTTATTGACAGTTTTAAAAAGGAGAGCTTTCGAAAATAAGAATACTTTAATGATTGGCAGATCACATGGAATTCACGCGGAGCCGATCACTTTTGGTTTGAAGATGGCCTTGTGGTATCAGGAAATGCAGCGTAATCGCCGGCGTCTTGTTCAGGCCAAAGAATCCATCAGCTATGGTAAAATATCGGGCGCTGTCGGCACGTTTTCTTTTATTGATCCTTTTGTAGAAGAATATGTTTGCGCTAAGCTGGGTTTAAAGCCTGCGCCCGTTTCTTCTCAGATCGTTCAGCGTGACCGCCATGCCCAATTCTTTACGACACTGGCGATTATTGCCTCGTCAATGGATAAATTCGCGCAGGAAATAAGACTTCTGCAAAGGACAGAGGTGAGAGAGGTTGAAGAATATTTTTCACCCGGACAGAAAGGTTCTTCCGCAATGCCTCATAAACGCAATCCCATTCTTTCGGAGAATCTATCAGGCTTAGCCAGGTTGATGCGTTCTTACGCTGTTGCCTCTCTTGAAGATATTGGCCTTTGGCATGAAAGGGATATCAGTCATTCTTCCGTGGAAAGGATCATCGGACCGGATGCCACAATAGCTCTTGATTTTATGTTGTACAGGTTTACAAATATGATGGATAAGCTGGTAATCTATCCGAAAAGAATGATTTCTAATATGGACATGACCCACGGTATAATTTTTTCACAAATGGTATTGCTGGCGCTCATTGAAAAAGGAACAACCAGAGAAGACGCTTATGCCATTGTGCAGAATAACGCGATGAAATCATGGAGGGAAGGTTTGGAATTCAAAGATTTACTGGAAAAGGATTCCATCGTAACCAAGTATCTAAAGAAGAAAGAATTAGCAGAAATATTTAACGTGAAAAATTTCCTGAAGAATCTGGATTTTATCTTTAATCGTGTATTTGGAAATAATAAATGATTCTATAAATTTATTCTTTAACAATGATCGTGTCTTTTTTAAATTCATCCAATGTATCGGGGTAATCAATATTATAGTGTAAACCACGACTTTCTTTCCTGAGAGAAGCGCTCCGGACGATCAGTTTGGCTACGGTTGTAATATTACGCAATTCTACAAGATCTTTTGTGACTTTAAAATTCCAGTAATATTCATTAATCTCTTTCTGGATAAGATCGATTCTGCGGGCCGCTCTTTCCAATCTCTTGTCCGATCGGACAATCCCCACATAATTCCACATGCATCTTCTTATCTCATCCCAATTGTGCGTGACAACCACGCTATCGTCGCTTTCCGTAGTTCCGCTGGAATCCCATGGGGCAATGAAGGTATCATCTTGTTTTATTATTTGATGGCGCCGGAAAATTTCCGTATAGACACGATGGGAGTAGACAATCGCTTCCAGTAAAGAGTTGCTGGCCAGACGGTTGGCTCCATGCAATCCTGTGCAGGATACTTCACCACAGGCGAAAAGATTGGCGATGGATGTCTGGCCGTGATGGTCAACGGCAACGCCGCCGCAGATATAATGAGCCGCGGGAACAATGGGTATCGGATCAGAGGTTATATCGATGCCGTACTCAAGACATTTTTTATAAATATTGGGAAAGCGGTTAATGAGAAAATCACGCTCCAGATGAGTTACGTCAAGAAGCACATATTCATCTCCGGATTGTTTTATTTCCGTGTCAATTGCTTTGGCGACAATATCACGGGGAGCGAGGCTGTTCATGGGGTGATATTTATCCATAAATATCGAACCGTTCTTTAATCTGAGAATTCCTCCTTCACCGCGCACGGCTTCGCTGATGAGAAAGGCTTTTGCTTCGGGATGATAGAGACAGGTAGGATGAAACTGGATGAATTCCATATTGGAGATTTTAGCGCCGGCGCGGTAAGCCATGGCTAGGCCATCTCCTGTCGCAATATCGGGGTTTGTTGTAATAAGATAAACCTTTCCAGCTCCTCCTGTGCATAAGATTGTATATTTCGCACGATAAGTATGAACTTCACCTTTATTTATATCGAGAACGTAAGCTCCCAGACAATGTCCGACTTTGTCGGAGCCAACTCTTTTTATGATCAGATCAATGCCGATGTGGTTTTCGTAGATGCTGACATTTTCCAGATGGGAGACTTCTTCATTCAATGCCCGCTCGATTTCCTGACCGGTAAAGTCTTTGGCGTGTAAAACCCGCCTGCGATTGTGTCCTCCTTCACGACCAAGATCGTAAAGGTTGGGGTTTGTTTCCGATTTTGTAAAATTTACGCCCCATTCGATCAGCTCTTTAATTCGGGGAGGGGCTTCTTTGATAATGAATTCAACGACGCCTTTGTCGCAAAGACCGGCGCCGCAAATAAGAGTGTCGTGAATGTGTTCATCAAAACTATCTGTTTTATCGGTAACAGCGGCGATTCCACCCTGAGCGTAATTGGTATTTGATTCAGATTTCTCTTTTTTCGTTACTATAGTTACATTGCCCAGGGTTGACGCTTTAATGGCAAGGCTTAAACCAGCGATGCCGCTGCCCAAAATTAAAAAATCTGTTTTAAATTCCATCGTTGATTTCCAATTAAATTATCGCTGATAAAAGTTTGTTTACAAATTGTTACAGCTTTTATATAGATATTTATCTTTTTTAGCAAAGAGAAAAATCACGGGTATGAAACCCGGGACAGGTCCCGGATCATAATTCCACCCTAAAGGGGTGAGGTATCATACCCTCCGCTTGTAGCGGGATTGTTCGGCTTACAAATTTCAATACACTACTTTTTTGAAATTTGAGTCTCACAATGAAAGAAGGATTTAATGTTAGTTCTAGGAATTGAATCATCCTGTGATGAAACAGCGGCGGCGGTAGTCAGCAACGGGAAAATATGTTCTAATATTATTGCATCGCAAATAGCGGTTCATTCCCCATACGGCGGTGTTGTGCCCGAAATTGCCTCCCGAAAACATATTGAGGCGATTAATACGGTATTGAAACAGGCTTTAAATGAAGCCCATTTCACGCTTGAGGAAATAGAAGGTATTGCTGTAACACGCGGTCCCGGTTTGATTGGTTCTCTTTTAATCGGTTTATCAACGGCCAAAGCCATTGCCTACTCCCTTAATATTCCCTTAGTCGGTGTTAATCATCTGGAAGGACATATTGCTGCCGCTTTTCTTGCCGAAAAATCGCCGGAAATTCCTTTTATAGCCCTGGTTGTTTCGGGTGGACATACCAGTATTTATCTGGCAAGGAGTTATCATGACTTTCAATTGCTTGGCCAGACACGTGACGATGCCGCGGGTGAGGCGTTTGATAAGGCGGCAAAGCTACTTAATCTTGGATATCCTGGCGGTGTCGTAATTGATAAGATCGCCAAAGACGGTAATCCACGGAAGATTGCTTTCCCTCGCGCGATGAAGGATTCTTCGGACTTCAGTTTCAGTGGTTTAAAAACTTCCCTGCTGACAATGCTAAAAAAACGCGGCAGGAATTTCAGTGCTGAAGAGTTGCCGGATATAGCTGCCAGCTATCAGGAAGCTATAGTAGATGCACTGATAGAAAAAACAATTAGAGCGGCGGAAGATAATAGTATCAGTCGGGTAGTTGTCTGCGGCGGAGTGGCGGCAAACAGTAGACTGCGCGAGAAATTCGCAAAGGAAACCACTGCGAAAAATATAGAATTATTTATTCCTCCTGTCATATTATGCACAGATAACGCGGCAATGATCGCTGCTATAGGGGAAATTATGCTGAAAAACGGCCGCAGGGATTCACTGGATTTGAATGCCGTTTCGCGCTGGCCTTTAGCTTAGTTTTAAACTTTTTCCACATAAGAGAAAAAATCTATGAGTTCACCTAAAGAAATAATCCGTGACTACGATATTAAACCACGCAAAAGTTTGGGACAATCATTCTTGATGGAGCAAAATATCATCAGAAGAATTTCAGCAATAGCGCAAGTGACAAATAATGATATTGTTGTGGAAATCGGGGCGGGAATTGGTGTCTTGACAGAAGATTTAGCACGAAATGCCGCAAAACTTATTGCTGTTGAACTGGATAGTAGGCTGGTTGAAGTATTAAAAGATAAACTATTGAAATATAATAATGTGCAAATATACCAAGGTGATATTTTAAAGTTTGATTTCGAAGCAATTGCCAGGGACAGAAAACATAAGATTAAAGTTATCGGCAATGTCCCCTATAATATTTCCTCCCCGGCATTGTTTCATTTGTTATCTTTCCGGAAGATCATAGATTCCTTTGTCTTGATGCTGCAAAAAGAAGTTGTTCAGCGTTTGGTGGCATCTCCGGGGGGCAAGAACTATGGCGTGCCTTCCGTTATTTTACAGATGTTCGCTAATGTAGAAAAAGTGTTTGATGTCCCGGCCTCTTCTTTTTATCCGCGTCCTAAAGTAGAATCATCAATAATTAAAGGTTTTTTTCTGGATAAGCCTGTAGTGGAACTTGCTGATGAAGAGTTCTTTATAAAATTAGTCAGAGATTCCTTTGCCCATAGACGGAAAATGTTGATTAATAATTTAAAAAAATCAAAATTGCTGGAAGGCGTCCTCGAATCTTTATTAAAAGAGACACTAATATTCGGCGGTATTGATCCTCAGAGAAGAGGAGAGACTCTTACAATAGAGGAATTTGGACATATGGGTAATATTTTGAAACAGTTTAAATGTTTTTAAAATAATTATTATGGTAACGGTGACAGTGGTGCAATGGTATTGTTATGAGCATAAACTGACAGTGATCCATTGGTCGTAGCGGATACGCCGGATGTATGAGTATGCCCTAAGTATTGGTTGCCGGCAAGATCCGGAGTCGTGCCTAATTTGATTGCTGCATCAATAGACACACTGCCCGTGTCTATGGTCATAGAATTAATTTCTACTGATAACCTGCTAAGAGACGATACATTTGTATAATCGAAAGCAGTCGGATCGTTTTTGGAATTAAAACATTCCAATGTTACGGAACCTGAACGCTTGACGAGACCACCCGTTAAATAGACATCAGCATA
>JAPLJP010000068.1 GCA_026388535.1 Deltaproteobacteria bacterium
GGAAAGAAGAATCGTTCTTACAAGAAGAAGAGATATGCTGGAGCGACAATTTTCCGGGCGCTTGTATTTTGTTCACGGAATTGAAGTTGCCGATCAGCTCAAAGAAGTAATTAGAAAATATACCTTAAAAATAAATAATCAAGCGATGTTCAACCGATGTATCAAGTGCAATGAAAAGCTTATCTCTGTTACACGCGAGGAAGTGCGCAATTTAGTTCCGCCTTTTGTTTTTGAAAATTCTTCCGCTTACAATAAATGTCTCAACTGCTGTAAAATTTATTGGTCAGGAACGCATCAACGCAATGCTCTGCAATATTTAAAGCAGAATGTTCTCACTCAGTAAAATAATCAAAATCTTCAATTGGGTTAATTTGTGTCTGACGGATTTAAGTTGGTCTTAAAATGAACAATAAAAAAGGAAAAGGGAATCAGAGCATTGTTCATATTATGAAGCTCTGATTCCCTTGTTAAGCGATAATTATTCTTCTTTTTTCGATGCCGCTATGATTTTATCCGCAATATAAGATGGAACTTCCTCGTAATGGGAATCGGTGTAAGTGAAATTTCCCCGGCCACTGGTCATGGAGCGCAAATCCGGCGCATACTTCAATATTTCCGCCAGAGGAACCTGGCCTTTGATGATCTGATTGGAGCCATTGGTGTCCATACCAAGAACTCGGCCGCGTCTGCTGTTTAAATCGCCGATAACATCGCCCATGTATTCTTCAGGAATCTCGATATTGACGTTTACTATAGGTTCCAGAATAATCGGCTGACAGTCCATCACACCTTTTTGAAAGGCCATAGAGCCGGCGATTTTAAAAGCCATTTCCGACGAGTCAACTGTGTGATAAGATCCGAATGTCAGCGCTATTTTAAAATCTACCACAGGATAGCCGGCAAGCACGCCTTTTGCTGCCGCTTCCACAATGCCTTTTTCTACAGCCGGGCGATATTGACCCGGAATAACGCCGCCGTCGATGGTATCTGCAAACAGAAAACCGGCGCCACGTGGCTGAGGTTCAATATCGATCCAGCAATCGCCAAACTGACCACGTCCGCCGGATTGTTTTTTGTATTTTCCCTGAACATTAGTTTTCCCCTTAATGGTTTCTTTATAGGGAATCTTGGGTGTATTCAAGTTTACTTCGACGCCGAATTTTCTTTTCATCTTTTCGATGTTGACCTCTATATGAACTTGGCCCATTCCAGAGAGAATCATTTCCTTGGTCTCAATATTGCGGGAAAATACGATTGTCGGGTCTTCTTCCGTCAGGCGGTGAATCGATGAGGCAATCTTGTCTTCGTCACCTCTTGTTTTCGGTTCAATCGCGAAAGACATAATGGGATGAGGTACCGCTACTTTTTCAAAAATAATTGGAGATTTTTCATTGCACAGAGTATCTCCGGTCACTGTTTCCTTTAGTTTGGCCACACCGGCAATATCACCGGGAATAAGATCTTCCGCCTGTTTCTGGCTTTTGCCCTCCAGGAAATAGATGTGACCGAATTTTTCCGTAATCTTTCTTGAAGAGTTGTAAACAGCCGTGTCTGAACTCAGTTTGCCGGAATAAACACGGAATAGAGTCAGCCTGCCGGCGTAAGGGTCGGCGATTGTTTTGAAGACTATTGCCGAGAAAGGAGCGTCTTCAGAAGGCTGCCGTTCTTCAATATCGCCAGTTTTCGGTTTTTTGCCTTTTATCGGACCACGATCAACTGGAGAAGCGAAGGAGTCAACTATCAAATCAAGCAGTAAAGAAATACCAATGCCCTTTATTGAGGAGCCGCAGATTACCGGAATTAAACTTCCCAAGGAAACACCCTTTTTCAATCCGGCTTTTAATTCTTCAGGAGACAGTTCCCCTGTTTCCAAATACTTATTCATTAGTTCGTCATCAGCTTCAGCAATATCTTCCACCATTGAGTCGCGTAAGATTTTTACTTCATCTTGCATTTCAGCGGGTATATCCACAACTTTTCCTATCCCTTTGTTATCGCTGAACAAATAAGCTTTCAAACCGATTAAATCGACAATGCCGTTTAATTTATCTTCAGCGCCGATAGGCAGGCAAACAGGGGTTACTTTTTTCTTGAATTTGTTCTTAATGCTTTCCAGCGCGGTGTTAAAATTCGCGCGTTCCCGATCCAATCTGTTGATGAAAATAATGCGGGGGAGCTTGAATTCATCGGCTAATTCCCAGACTTTTTGTGTTTGAAATTCAACGCCGCCGACAGCGTCAATTATGATGACCGCATTTTCGACAACACTCATTGAACATTTTATATCAAAGGCAAAATTGGAATCGCCCGGCGTGTCAATAAAGTTGATTTTATGTTTTTCCCATTCAATAAAATTAGCCGCGGAACTGATCGATACTCGTCGTTTCTGCTCTTCCGGTTCAAAATCCATGCACGATGTTGAATCATCAACTCTGCCCAATCGTTCGCTTTTTCCGGAAACAAATAATAAAGATTCACAAAGGGATGTTTTTCCTGTTCCGCCGTGTCCGACTACCGCTAAATTTCTCAGGGATGTGGATTCGTACTTTGCCATGAAAGCTCCTTTCAATATCACCTTGCTGTTCTAAAAAGCAATTTCATTTGAATGCGCGCTTGTTTAGCTTATCCGGCAAGTAAAATCAAGACAATTTTAACCTTAAAACGGTCAATTTGCCGCTGAAATGTGAAGGGGATTTATTTAATATTACAACGAAAAAACATTGTTTGATCATAATATATTCCGGTAGTATTTGATATATTCTTTAGATATACGGTGGAAATTATTAAATGATTACAGTTGAAATTATATATTGACTTGAACATGTTAGTATTTTCCGTTATAAGCGCAGATCGTTCGTTAATGAACGAAAATAGTTAGGGAAAAAAGCAAAATAATATAATGATTGATTATGAAAAAGAGCTCAATCCGGAGCAGTATAGAGTTGTGATGGAAGAGGGCGGTCCGCTTCTTGTTTTGGCCGGAGCGGGAAGCGGCAAAACACGCACATTGACATACCGTGTTGCCCGTCTTTTGGAAAGCGGTGTACGGCAGGAAAGCATTTTACTGGCAACATTCACCAACAAGGCCGCGCGTTCCATGCTCAACCGCGTGGAAAATCTGATTAATTCCGATACAAAAAGAATCATGGGCGGAACTTTTCATCATGTTGCCCATGTTATTCTGAGAAGATATGCTGAATGTCTTGGTTATAAAAGTAATTTTTCGATTGTCGATAGCGAAGATTCCCGTCAACTCATCTCCACCAGCCTGGCCGAATTAAAAATTGATACGAAACTCAGCAAATTCCCTAAAAGTAATATTATTGCCGAGATCATTAGTTTAGCAAATAATACACAAAACACATTGGATGATGTGCTTCAATCCAGATATCCGTTCTTTCTTCATCTAATGGATGAAATTAACCAGATAGCCTGTCTATATGCAAACAAAAAGAAAGAACTCTCGGTAATGGATTTTGATGATTTATTAAATAATTTACGCATTCTTCTAATGGATAATCCCGATATTTTAAAAAATCTTTCCGGCAGATTTCAGCATGTCTTGGTGGATGAATATCAGGATACTAATATCATTCAAGCAGATATAGTTGATTTATTTGCTTCCAGCCATAGAAACTTGATGGTGGTGGGTGATGATTCCCAAAGCATATATTCCTTCCGGGGCGCGAATTTCAGCAATATAATTAATTTCCCTGATCGTTATCCCGACTGTAAAATATTCAAACTTGAAACCAACTACCGCAGCACACCGGAAATATTGCACCTG
>JAPLJP010000102.1 GCA_026388535.1 Deltaproteobacteria bacterium
GATAAAGCAGTATTGATTTACCTGCCAGAAAACGGCAAGCGTAACAACAGCCAGAACGATATAAACAATCAGTTTTTGTCTGCAGGCGCTTATATTCATCTTGTTTAACATGACTGGTTTTTGTTCCCTTTGTTTAGAAAAATTATCATCAATATTAACATTTTTAATTAACCGCCAAGCACGGTCAGCGCTTTTCCATTTTCAGCGATATCTTATTTCAAAATAAAGTCAAATATTGTTAATCATAAAAAAAAGAATCAGCGGCATAATCCTTTACCGGCAGCAGCGTACAGTGTTGAGCAGTTACCCAACTCGCACGCTTTTCGTGCGTCGCTGCAGCCGGATACGATGTCGCCATGATTTAAATAAACCTTTCCCCTGTTATTGTAGGCATTGGCGTAATCTGGTTTTCTGCGGATGGCTTCATTGAAGTTTTCAATGGCCAGCTGATACTGACCGCATTTAGCGTAAATAACTCCCTTGTTGTTGTAAGCCAGGACATAATCAGGCGCTATGATGATTGATTGGTCATAATGATAAATAGCCTCCTGGGTTTTTCCTTTTTCAAGCAGAGCCGAAGCAAGATTGTTGTGTGCCAGATAGTTATACTTTGTTACACGCAAAGAGTGATTTAAAAGATAGATACTGTTTTCCCAGTAGCCGCATTGCTTCCATGATAAAACCGCCAGAATTGTCAGGACTGCAATTGCCGCCGGGAATAAAATCTTTTTTCTTGTTTCTTCACGCTTAATCAAAGCAGGGATTCCCCATGCCAGCATGACAAATATTCCGATAAGGGGGATGTATGTGTATCTGTCCGCCATGGAAAAACCGCCTACCTGAATTACTCCGATAACGGGGAAAATGGTTGCCGCGAACCACAGCCATCCGAAAAAGAGATACGGCAGACGTTTCACCATTACAATGACGGCGGCGCTGATAACTAGAATCAGCAAAACAGAGCCTAATACTTGCCAGAATGGAAAATGACCTAAAAAAGGATAGAAAACAGCCAGATCATGAGGCCAGAATGTTTTCTCCAGATAAGTTACAAAAGAAACAAGCGCGTTGGCGATCCGCGAGAACAGGGGGAATACATCTAATGATGATTTACTGTAAGGGGCATAAAGCGTTTTTAGGGACGTGTTTTGCGGGGCTTGAAACGTAACGATAACAAGAACCGCTGACAAAACAAAAAAAGGTATCTTTTCTTTCAACTGCCACAGTATCAAATTATCCTTCTTTGATTCAAAGCGTCCCAGCGGCCAGTAATCAAGAAGAATCATAATTACTGGCAGGGTGACAACCATGGGCTTGCTCATCAGGGCGCAGGTAAAGGAAAAAAGAACAAGCAGATACCTTCTTATAGCCGGTTTTTCCGTGTAAGAGACATAGAGGCACAAAGTCAGCATCCAGAAAAAAGCGCTCAAGACATCTTTTCTTTCGGCTATCCAGGCGACCGATTCCACATGAAGAGGATGAAGGGCGAAAAGAGCCGCGACAAAAGCGCTTTTCCAGATAGCTCCCGTCATGCGGTTAAAAAGCAAGAAGAGCAACAACGTGCTCATGATATGCAGGATAAGATTTGTTACATGATAACCACCGGCGTTCAAGCCATAGAACTGATAATCGAGCATGAAGGAGAGCCATATCAGAGGATGCCATAAGTCAAAATATTTTGTGCCAAACGCCCAGCGAACTCCATCTAGCGTAATTCCTGACTGGATATGAATGTTTTGTGTTACATACACGTTGTCATCGAAATTGACAAAGTCAAATTGATTCACCTGCCAATATACAGCAAATGTAACCACTGCCAGAACGATATAAATGATCAGTTTATATTTCCTGGGGTTGGTAGTTATCTTGTTTGGCATGACTGGTCTTCTTTTCTTTATTTTTCTATTGTTCTTTTTTCAGCGCCAGCCGCAGCGCATGACGGGCTGCTTCATAGTTTGGATTCAGGCAGATTACCTCGTGAAAGATTGCTTTCTTAAAAAGTCAAACATCAACAATTTAGGACAAACCTGCTTCAAGGGCAGACTCCGTTGCCTTTGGATGCTTCCAATACTATGCAAATTCCCAGTTCACAAGCTTTTTCAGCGTCAAGACAGCCCATATGAGTGTTGCCCTGATTCAAATAAACAGACCCTCTGTTGTTGTAAGCGTTGGCAAAATATTTGTTTAGTCTGATAGCCTTATCAAAGTCCTCGATGGCCAGACGAGGTTGACCAGTGTTAGCGTAAGCACATCCCCTGTTGTTATAAGCATCGGCAAAATCTTGGTGCAGTCTGATAGCTTCATTAAAGTCCTCAAAGGCTTTCTGATATTGGCCAAGTTTAGCGTAAGCGCATCCCCTGTTGTTGTAGGAAGTGACAAAATCTCGTTTCAGGAGAATGACTTTATTAAAATCATCGATGGCTTGCTGATATTGTCCAAGGTCAAAATAAATTTGTCCTCGGACAATGTGCGCCATGTAGTTATTCTTTGTTACCTGCAAGGTATGATTAACAAGCTCGATGCCGTTTTTCCAGTAACCGCATTGTCTCCACGTCAAAATAGATAGCACGGCAAGAAAGATCATTACGGCTGGGAATAACAAATATTTTTTTATTTCTTCGCTCTTAATCAAAGCAGGTATACCCCAGGCCAGCATTATACCGATACCGATCGAGGGCAGGTAAGTATAACGGTCCGACATCGAGAGATCGCTGCCGTTGACAATTGGAATGATCCCGAGAACAGGAAGGACAGTTATTAAATACCATAACCATCCAACAAAGAGATACGGTAGACGTTTCGCCATTAAAATAACAGCGACACTTATAACGATAATCAGCAAAGCGGAGAAAAGAACTTGCCAGACTGGAATTTGACCTGAAGAAGAAAAAAAGGCAGCCAAATCATGCGGCCAAAATGTTTTTTCCAGATAAGTTGCCAGAGAAACGAACGCGTTTGTGATCCGTGAATCCAATGGGGGAAAATATTTTTTGACGGAATTACCGTACGGCTTGTATTGAGTATAAAGAGTTATAACGGAAAAAAATGCGGATAAAATAAAGAAAGAAAATTTTTCCTTCAACTGCCATAATATTAGATTATCTTTTTTTGATTCAAAGCGTTTAAGCGGCCAGTAATCCAGAAGAATCAAAATCAGGGGCAGGGTGACAACCATGGATTTGCTCATTAGAGCGCACACAAAGGAAAAAAGAACAAGCAGATATCTTTTTATAACAGGTTTTTCCGTGTAATAGACATAAAGACACAAAGTAAGCATCCAGAAAAAGGCGCTTAAGACATCTTTGCGTTCAGCTATCCAGACAACCGATTCCACATGCAGAGGATGAAGGGCGAAAAGAGCCGCGACAAAAGCGCTTTTCCAGACAGCTCCGGTCATGCGGCAAAAAAACCAGAAGAGGAGCAGAGCGCTCAGTATATGCAGGATAAGATTGGTTACATGATAACCGCCGGCATTCAGTCCATAAAGTTGATAATCAAGCATCCATGAAAGCCACGTCAGAGGGAACCAGAATTCAGCATAAGTTGTGCTAAACGCCCAACGAACTTCTTCCAGAGTGATTCCGGACTGGACATGCCTGTTATTTGTGACATAAAAGGGATCATCTATACTGATGAAATCATATTGCTTAACCTGCCAATAAACGGCAAACATGATAATAGTCAAAATAACATAAATGATAAGTTTCTGTTTTCCGGGGCCGATATTTAGCTTATTCAACATAATAGCTTTCCGTTTTCATGTTTTACAGTAATTGCTATCAAATAAAAGGACTTCGTAAAACAGTTATCCGCTGCTTTTATTTCTTTTTCAAAAAACTCAAGTGCGGCCAAGCGAAAAAAACCGTCTTCAGAGGCAAAAGCCTGCGGCGCTGACTTTTTTTAGCGTGTCGCATATTCCCAGTTCGCAGGCTTTTTTCGCGTTCAGACAACCGTATATAATATCTTTCTGATTGAAAGAAACAACAGCTCTGTTATTGTAAGCTTCGGCATAATCGGGTTTCAGGCGAATGGCCTGATTATAGTCTTCAATGGCTAGCTGATATTGACCGAGACTGCTGTAACCATTCCCACGATTGTAATAGGCTATATAATTCGGTTTCAGCCGAATGACTTTATTATAGTCTTCGATGGCCTGCTGATACTGGCCAAGTTCAATATAGGTAGTTCCCCTGTTGTTGTAGGCATCGGCATCTTCCGGTTTCAGACGAATGGCCTGATTATAGTCCTCAATGGCTCGCTGATATTGACCGAGGTCTGCGTAAGCATTTCCCCTGTTATCATAAGCTTCGACGAAATCAGGTGTTATGAATATGGCCTTGTCATAATGATAAATAGCCTTTTCTATTTTTCCTTCCGTGTAAAAATAAACGCCCAAACCGCGGTGTGCCAGATAGTTATTTTTTGTTACCCGCAGGGTGTGACTATAAAGCTCGAAGTCGTTTTTCCAGTAGCCGCATTGATGCCATGTTAAAAATGACAAGAGGATAAGGAAAGCTATTGCCGTCGGGAATAAAATCTTTTTACGAATGTCTTTGCGTGGAAATAAAAGCGGAATACTCCATGATAGCATAACGGCAATGCCGACAGAGGGAAGATAGGTATAACGGTCGGCCATCGCCTGCTTTCCCACCTGTACCAGTCCTATTACGGGAATAAGCGTTCCCAGATACCAGAGCCAGCCCGTAAATAAGAAAGGCAGTTTTTTAATGTAATAAAGAACTGCGGCGGTAATTAATATAAGAATAATGCCGGAAATTAAAACTTTCCATAAAGGGAGAAAGAAATCATAGGGATAAAATACGGCCAAATCAACCGGCCAGAAGGTTTTTCCCAGATAAGCCATATAGGAAAAAATCGCGTTAGCTAATCGTGTGACAAACGGCAGGATTTCCTCGGAAGAAACAGATCCTTTCTTGTTTTGCGCCCAGAAAGTAATTATGCTCGAGGCGATGGTTAGGATAAAAAAAGGCGTTTTTTCCCAGACAAGCCTGCCCGCGAGTTTAAATCTTCCTTCAGCCGGAGCGGACAGCGCCCTCTGCCATCGTTCAAGCGGCCAGTAATCAAGAAGAAGTAGTAGAAAAGGCAGGGTAACCAGCATTGGTTTGGACATCAGAGCCATAATGAATAATGTCAGGCAAATAAAATAATGCGATAGCTTTGAACTCTCAGCATAGAACGCGTAGGCGTAGATGCTCGCCATGCCGAAAAACATACTGAGCACATCTTTACGTTCCGATGCCCAGGCCACGGATTCCACCCGCAGGGGATGCAGGGCGAAGAGTGCCGCGGCAAAAGCGGAAGGCCAGAGGCTGTTTGTTGTTTTATTTAAAAACAGGAACAAAAAGATAACAGAGCCGATATGCAGAAGCAGACTCACCAGATGATGTCCGCCCGCGTTATCTTTAAACAGGCTCCAGTCCAGAGTATGTGAAATCATGGTCAGGGGATGCCAGTTGCCCGCAACAACAGCAGCAGATGCCCATTTTATATTTTGAAGATTGAATCCGGATTGAACATTATAATTTTCGGTTATGTATCCCGGGTCGTCAAAATTAATAAAGTTATTGCCCGCGATCCGGCCGAAAGCGGCAAGATAGGCTACTGTTAGCATTATAATAATGATGTAAATATATTTCTTCTTCATAGTGGATTTTTATGTAAAGCTTTTTCAAATAAAGTCAAGTATCTCCAATCAGGAAAAACCTGTATCAGCGGCATAATCCTTTGGACCTTGCCTCTTTAAGTGCCGCGCAGTTTTTCAATTCACACGCTTTTTGCGCGTCTGGGCATCCGGAGACGCCGTTGCCCTGATTTAAATAAACAGCCGCCCTATTGTTGAAAGCATCAGCATAATCAGGTTGCAATAGGATTGCTTCATTGAAGTTCCCGATGGCCAGATGATACTGCCCGAGTTTATCATAAGAAAGCCCCCTGTTGTTGTAGGCTTTTATATAATTAGGGTTCAGGCCGATGGCTTTGTTGAAATCCTCGATGGCCTTCTGATATTGGCCAAGTAGTTTACCATAAGCAGTCCCTCTGTTGTAGTAAGCCTCGGCATAATCCGGTTTCAAACGAATGGCCTCGTTATAGTCCGCGATGGTGCGTTGATACTGCCCGAGTTTAGCGTAAGCGTTTCCAAGATTGTTATATGCCTGATAGTTTTTCTTTGTTACCCGCAAAGCATGATTAAAAAGATCGATACTGTTTTTCCAGTAGCCGCATTGCTGCCATGTTAAAACTGCCAGGATGGCCAGGACGGCCAATCCTGCCGGAAATAAAATATTTTTGCGTATGTTTGCGCGTGGAAACAAAAGAGGAATACCCCAGACCAGCATGATGACAATGCCAATAGAAGGCAAATAAGTATAGCGGTCGGCCATTGCTTGTCTGCCGACTTGGACCAACCCGATTACGGGAATCAGAGTTCCCAGATACCAAAACCAGCCCACGAATAAAAAAGGCAATTTCTTAAGGGCATAAATAACAAAAATAGTAATTCCGATCAAGATGAAGCAGAAAACTAAAGTTTGCCAGAACGGAAAGGGATATTCATAAGGATAAAATACGGCTAAATCAACCGGCCAGAAAATTTTTCCTAAATAAGAAACATAAGAAAGAATCGCGTTAACAACACGCGCAGGAAAGGGCAGGTGTTCCAGAGAAGCAACAGATCCACCGTTGTTCTGTGCCCAGAAAGTCATAATACTAGAGCCGATTGTTAAGAAAATAAAAGGCGCTTTTTCCCAGACAAGTCTGCCCGTGATTTTAAATCTGCTTTCAGCCGGAGATGACAGCGCCCTCTGCCATCGTCCCAGCGGCCAGTAATCAAGAAGAAGCAGGACAAAGGGCAGAGTGACAAGTATTGGTTTGGACATCAGGCTTAAAATAAATAATATCAAACAAAAAAAATACCGGGGAAGTTTATAATTTTCAACGTAAAGAGCATAAACGTAGATACTGGCCATACCGAAAAACATACTCAACACATCTTTTCTTTCCGCCGCCCAGGCCACGGATTCCACCCGCAGAGGATGCAGAGCGAAAAACGCCGCGGCAAATGCCGAGGACCAGAGTGATTTTGTCGCCCTGTTTAAAAAGAAAAACAAAAAGAGAACACTGCCGATGTGCAGGAGCAAATTAACGAGGTGATGACCGGAGGCGTTTGTTGCGAACAGGTTCCAGTCCAACATGTGCGAAAGCCAGGTGAGCGGATGCCAGTTACTGGAGACAAAAGCACTAAACGCCCATTTAATACTTCCCGGATTGATGCCTGATTTAATATGATTATTATCAGTAATATATATTGGGTCGTCGAAATTGATAAAATCATTGCCCGTGATCCGCCCGAAGGCGGCAAAAGAAGCCACGATTAAAAATATGATTATTAGATAATTGTATCTTTTTTTCATTATAGTGATTAATCCAAATTGTATAAAGAAGATTCCTGCTAACGTTTTTGATGTTGTTCCTTCTCCAACGCGAAAATTATTAACCTGCGGGCATCTTCGTTATCCGGTTGCAGGCGGATTATTTCGTCGAAATCGCTGATGGCGCGTTGGTACTGATCGAGTTTCATATAAACAATTCCCCTTGTGTAATAGGCTTCTGTATAATTTGAGTTCAGACGGATAGCTTCGTTGAAGTCTTCAATAGCGATTTGATATTGACCGAGTTTGGCGTAAACAATTCCTCTATTATAGTAGGCTTCAACATAATACGGATTCAGTCGCATGGCCTTATTCAAGTCCTCAATGGCCAAATTATACTGGCCAAGTTCACCATAAGCTGTTCCCCTGTTGTAGTATGGTTCGGCTAAGTCCGGTCTTATGCGGATGGCCTCGTCGTAATGATAAAAAGCCTCCTTGGTTTTTCCTTCTTCGGCCAGATCATTGGCCAGATTGCTATGCGCCATATAGTTGTTTTTTGTTGCGACAAGTGCGTGGCTGTAAAGAGTGATGCGTTTTTTCCAGTAGCCGCACTGCCTGAATGTCAAAACCGCCAGAACGCAAATGATTGCTATTGCCGCAGGGAACAAAACCTTTTTACGAATGTCTTTGCGTGGGAATAAAAGCGGTATTCCCCACGTGAGCATTATGGCAATGCCCACGGATGGCAGGTATGTATGTCGGTCGGCCATAGCGTGAGCTCCCACCTGTATAAGTCCGATAAGTGGAATCATGGTTCCCAAATACCAGAACCAGCCCGTAAATAAAAAAGGCAGTTTTTTTATGTAATAAAGAACAGCGGAGGTAATTAATATAAGGATAAGGCCGGAAGTTAAAATTTTCCATAATGGAAGGAAAGAATCATAAGGATAAAATACAGCCAGATTTAAAGGCCAGATGAATTTTTCCACATACGCCGCGTAGGAAACAATGGCGTTGGAGATACGGGTAGGAAGCGTCAGAGTTTCCGTGGGAACAACAGCCGTTACTTTATGCTGTCCCCAATAAGTGATGATACTCGAGGCGATGGTTAATATAAAAAAAGGAATCTTTTCCCAAACAAGTCTGCCCGCGAATTTAAATCTGCTTTCCGCTGGAGATGATAACGCCCTCTGCCACCGTTCCAGCGGCCAGTAATCCAGCAGAAGCAGGACAAATGGCAGAGTCACAAGTATTGGTTTGGACATCAGGCCAAACGCGAACAATAAAAGGCAAATGAAATAACGTGAGAGTCTGGAGTTCTCAGCGTAGAAGGAGTAGGCATAAATGCTCGCCATGCCGAAGAACATACTCAGCACATCTTTACGTTCCGCCGCCCAGGCCACTGATTCCACCCGCAGGGGATGCAGAGCGAAAAACGCCGCGGCGAAAGCCGAAGGCCAGAGGTTGTTTGTTGTTTTATTTAAAAAGAGAAATAAAAAAATGACCGCGCCGATGTGCAGGAATAAACTGACCAGATGATGGCCGGAAGCGTTTGCTCCGAACAGTCTCCAGTCCAGCATATGGGAGAGCCATGTCAGGGGATGCCAGTAGGTAAAATATGAGGTGGTAAGCGCCCATTTAATGGTTTGCGGATTTATTCCCTGCTGTATTTGATAATTTTCGGTTATGTATCCCGGGTCGTCGAAATTAATAAAATCATTGCCCGCGATTCGCCCGAAGGCGGCAAGACAGGCTACTGTCAGCAGTATAATAATGATGTAAATATATTTTTTCTTCATAGAAAGTTTTTATAACTCCTTTTTAAAGAGAATAAAGCATAACAAACCGGAAAAACCGGTTTCACCGGCACAAACCTTTGGCGTTGGCAGCTTTAAGTGCCGCGCAGTTTCCCAAGTCACACGCTTTTTGCGCGTCTGGGCATCCGGAGACACTGTCGCCCTGAGTTAGATAAACAACCGCTCTGTTGTTGTAGGCATCGGCGTAATCAGGCTTCAGATGGATTGCTTCATTGAAATCATCTGTCGCTTTTTGGTACATGCCCAGCTTGGTGTAAACGATTCCCCTGTTGTTGTAGGCATCAATGTAATCCGGTTTCAGACGAATTGCTTCATTGAAATCATCAAGAGAGAGTTTATACTGACCAAGTAATTTGCCGTAAGCAGTTCCCCTGGTGTAATAGCCCTCTGCGTAATCTGTTTTCAGGCTGATTGCTCTGGTATAGTCCTCGATCGCGCGCTGATATTGGCCGAGTTTAGCATAAGCCTTTCCTCTATTGCCGTAAGCGTAAATATAATCCGGTGCTATGAGTATGGCTTTGTTGTAATGATCAATAGCTTCTCCAATTTTGCCTTTTTTGAACAGGGCGGATCCGAGGAGATTGTTTACCATAGTGTTATTCTTAGTTACTCGCAATGCGTGATTGAAAAGTTTGATGCTGTTTTTCCAGTAGCCGCATTGATTCCAGGATAACAACGCCATGATGGTTAGAAAAATTATCCCTGTCGGAAATAAAAGATTTTTTCTTATTTCTTCACTTTTAATCAAAGACGGAATTCCCCATGCCAGCATAATTGCAATGCCGACAGAAGGAAGATAATGGTAATGGTCAGCCATAGAGTAAGCTGACAGCTGAATGATACCGATAACCGGCAGAAGAGTTATGGCGAACCACAGCCATCCCACGAAGAGATAAGGAAGACGTTTAGCCATTACAATGACGGCAGCGCTGATAGCGAGAATTAGAAGAGTGGCTCCCAAAATCTGCCAGAGAGGAATTTGAACTGAAAAAGGATAGAAGATAGCCATATCATGAGGCCAGAATGTTTTCTCCAGATAAGTCACAAAGGCAACTGGGGCGTTGGCGATTCGAGCTTCCAGTGGTATAAGTTTATGAGGAAGATTATCCGGCGGAGCGTAAATCGTGACGATAGCAAGAGCCGCGGACAAAACAAAAAAAGGTATCTTTT
The DNA here is from genome assembly GCA_026388535.1 of Deltaproteobacteria bacterium. Taxonomy (GTDB): domain Bacteria; phylum Desulfobacterota; class Syntrophia; order Syntrophales; family Smithellaceae; genus Smithella. Next base: position 10,376 of record JAPLJP010000102.1, read on the forward strand.
CCTTCAATTGCCATAGAACCAAGTTGCCTTTTTGCGATTCAAAACGTTTAAGCGGCCAGTAATCCAGAAGAATCATAATTATGGGCAGGGTAACAACCATGGGCTTGCTCATCAGAGCTAACGCAAAGGAAAAAAGAACAAGCAGATACCTTCTTATAACAGGTTTTTCCGTGTAATAGACATAAAGACATAGAGTCAGCATCCAGAAGAAGGCGCTTAAAACATCTTTGCGTTCAGCAATCCAGGCGACCGATTCCACATGCAGAGGATGAAGAGCGAATAAGGCGGCGACAAAGGCGCTTTTCCAGACAGCTCCGGTCATGCGGCAAAAAAGCCAGAAGAGCAACAGCGTGCTCATTATATGCAGGATAAGATTAGTTACATGATAACCGCTGGCATTCAAACCGTAGAGTTGATAGTCTAACATGAAAGACAGCCAAACCAGAGGGTTCCATAAGTCGGCATATCTTGTGCTGAATGCCCACCGAAATCCTTCCAGTGTGATTCCGGACTGGATATGACTGTTCTCTGTGACATAAAGAGTATCGTCGAGATTGATGAATTCATATTGATTCACCTGCCAGAAAACAGCGAAAGTAACCACAGCCAGAACGATATAAACGATCAACTTCTTTTTGCTTTGACTAATATTTAGTTTATTTAACATAGTTTGTCTGCATTGCCGGTGTGATTACCGCTGTTGTAAAAAATATCATAAATAAGACATTAAAAAGAAGCTAAGAATTACCAATAAGTACAGATATAACTCAATGGCAGTATCCTTTAGTGTTAGCAGCTGCTAATGTTGCGCACTCTCCCAGTGCGCAGGCTTTTCGTGCGTCGCTGCAGCCAAGCTCTTTATTACCCTGATTTAAATAAACAGCTCCCCTGTTATTGTATGCGTCTGCGTAATCTTCTTTTAAGCGGATGGCCGTATTAAAATCATTGATTGCAGAATGATATTGGCCAATTTTAGCGTATGAAAATCCTCTGTTGTAGTAGGCAACGGAATTATCGGATTTTAACCTGATTATCTTATTTAGATTTTCGATGACATTCTGATATTGACCTAATTTACCGTAAATAGCAGCCTTATTGGTGTAGGCTTGTAGATAATCAGGGTTCAGAACAATGGTTTTGTTTAAATCGTCAATAGCGTGTTGATATTGGCCCAATTTAGCAAAGACAGCCCCTCTGTTACTATAGGCATCTGCACCATTCGGGTTAAGACTTATGGCTTTGTTATAGTCCTCAGTGGCTAATTGATATTGATTTAGGGCAAAATAAATATTTCCTCTCCTGTTGTAAAAATCTGCACAATCCGGTTTCAGGCGGATGGCTGTATTAAAGTCTTCGATAGCGTTTTGATACCGACCGAGTTTAGAGTATACAATACCTCTGCAGTTATAGGAATCGGCATAATCCGGTTTCATAAGTATGGCTTTATTAAAGTCCTCAAATGCATATTGATATTGGCCAAGTTCAGCGTAAGCCCCCCCTCTGTTGTCGTAGAGTAGTATATGATCAGGCTTCAGGCTTAAGGCCTTATTATAATGATCTAGAGCTTCTTCTATTTTCCCTTCGTTAAACATTGCAACACCTAAATTGCCATGCGCCATAAAGTTATTTTTTGTTACTTGCAAAGCATGATCCCATAGAGTGATACTATTTTTCCAGTAGCCGCATTGTTTCCATGTTAAAACTGACAACATGATAAGAAATGCCATTGTCGCCGGGAATAAAATTTTCTTGCGAGTGTTTTCGTGCGGAAACAAAAGAGGAATTCCCCAAGCCAGCATAACGGCAATGCCAATAGAGGGCAGATAATGGTAACGGTCGGCCATCGCGTATGGTGCTGTTAACGAGATCTGAATGATCCCGATAACCGGCAGAAGAGTTATGGCGAACCACAGCCATCCCACGAAGAGATAAGGAAGACGTTTAGCCATTACAATGACGGCAGCGCTGATAGCGAGAATTAGAAGAGTGGCTCCTAAAATCTGCCA
>JAPLJP010000050.1 GCA_026388535.1 Deltaproteobacteria bacterium
ATATGAAAGCAAGGCGGCAAGGATGAGAAAGCATTTCTTTTTATAATCTTGCACCTATGAGATGGCAATCCGAGAAATTGAGACTGTTCAAAAGTGCTCAGATGCAAGGCGTGCAAAAACCGGGGTACGAGGCGTATTTTAGTATACGTTGAGTGTCGTGGTTTGCAGCACAACGCAGCAGATGGGCGCTTTTCAATAGTCTCTTGCTAATCGGTGTCGGATTTCAACACCGCCAAAAACGCACTCTGCGGAATGCTCACCTGGCCAATCATCTTCATGCGCTTTTTGCCGGCCTTTTGTTTTTCGAGAAGTTTTCTTTTCCGTGTAATATCACCGCCGTAACATTTAGCCGTCACATCTTTACGGAAGGCGCTTATAGTGCTGCGGGCGATAATTTCCGAACCGATGGCTCCCTGAATGGCGATTTTAAACATCTGACGCGGTATTTCTTCTTTTAATCTTTCACAGGCCAGGAGGGCGCGCGGGCGTGCCCGTTCGCGATGGACAATCTGCGAAAGTGCGTCAACCTTTTCACCGTTTACAAGAATATCCATCAAAACCAGATTGCTTTCGCGGAAATCAATCATATCGTAATCAAATGAACCGTAACCTTGTGTAACCGATTTAAAGCGGTCATAAAAATCATAGATGACCTCAGCCAGCGGCATTTCGTAAGATAACTCGACACGCCCGGGGCCGGTGTAATTCATGGTGGAACTGGTGCCGCGCTTTTCCATGCAAAGCTTCATTACCGCTCCCAGGTAACGTTCAGGAAGCATCATAGTGGCACGGATAAATGGTTCCTCCCCTTTGTCAATTTCCGCAGGATTTGGATAATGGGCGGGATTATCCACATAGATAGTTTTGTTATCTTTTAGCGTGAAGCGGTAACGCACGCTGGGCACGGAAAGAATAATTGATAGATCATATTCTCTTTCCAGACGTTCCTGCACAATATCCAGATGCAGAAGGCCCAAAAAGCCGCAGCGGAAACCCTGGCCGAGGGCGGCAGATGAATCCTTTTCATAGATAAACGAGGCGTCGTTGAGTTTATATTTTTCCAGAGAATCAGCCAGATCCTGATAATCGTCGGAGGCGATAGGGTAGATAGATGCAAAGACCACAGGTTTTACTTCTTTGAATCCGGGAAGAGGTTGACCGCACGGCTTATCTTGTAAAGTAATTGTATCACCGGTGCGCACATCCGCTACGGTTTTTACTCCGGCAATAATATAGCCCACTTCTCCAGCGGAGAGTTTTTCCCGTTTGGCACGGGTAAGCAGAAAGTGGCCTACTTCTTCCACCTTATAAGTTGTGTCATTGTACATGAATTTTATAATATCGCCGCTTTTAACGGTTCCTTCAAAAACACGGCAATGAATGATTGTGCCGCGGAAAGAGTCATACTTAGCGTCAAAAATCAAAGCGGCCAACGGATTTTCAGAACTGCCCTTGGGTGGTGGAATGCGTTCGACAATCGCTTCGAGAATTTCTTCTATACCGATTCCTTCCTTGGCCGAACATTTGATATGGGTATCAGGATCAAGTCCCAGTTCCGAATCAATTTCCTCCAGGACCCGTTCAATATCGGCGGAGGGAAGATCGATTTTGTTAATGATGGGGATAATCTCCAGATTGTGCTCCAGTGCCAGATAAAGATTAGCCAGGGTTTGCGCCTGCACGCCCTGCGCCGCGTCAATTAAGAGCAAGACGCCTTCACAGGACGCAAGTGAGCGGGAAACTTCATAGGAAAAATCAACATGGCCTGGAGTGTCAATTAGGTTCAGGATATAATCTTTTCCGTCATGGGCGCGATAGGGAAGGGAAATGGCATTGCTTTTGATGGTAATGCCGCGCTCCCGTTCAATATCCATATTATCCAGAATCTGATCCTGAAAGTTTCTCTCATTGCAGACACCGGTAAATTGAATCAGACGATCCGCCAGCGTGGATTTGCCGTGATCAATATGAGCGATGATACTGAAGTTTCTGATGTTTTCCATAACTCTCTGTTAAAAAAAGCCCTCCAAAGTGGTTCGGGGGGCTTTTTTATTCAATCTTTCCTGACCGATTAAGCCAGTTTCTTCATAAGTTCTTCCGTTACTTCTTTGACGCCTACACTGCCGTCAACAGCTATAACTTTGGTTCTTTCTTTGAAATAATTGACCGCGGCCAGAGTGCCGGTTTTTGTGTCATAGTAAATGCCATG
>JAPLJP010000060.1 GCA_026388535.1 Deltaproteobacteria bacterium
TTCGGCGGCGTTATTGCCGTCAAGGATGTTGATCTTAAGGTTCACACCGGTGAATTAATGGCCATTATCGGTCCCAATGGTGCTGGTAAAACAAGTTTGCTTAATTGTATAACCGGTTTTTACCGCGCTCAGCAGGGAAAAATAATATTCAATGGGAAAGACATTACTGATTTACATACTCACGAACTTGTCGGCGTGGGCATCGGCAGAACATTCCAGAATATAGAACTTTTCCCGGGCATGACAGTGCTGGCCAACATGACGCTGGCACGGCATATCCATTGCCAGTACAGCTTTATCCGTTCCTGTCTTTTTTCAGCCTCCGTCAAAAAAGAAGAAATCCGCCACAGACAGATTCTCGAAGAAATCATAGACTTTCTGGAGATGCAGTCCATTCGGAAAAAAACGGTGGGTTCTCTTCCTTATGGAATGATGAAGAGAGTCGAACTGGGCAGGGCGCTTGCTCTGGAGCCTAAATTGCTGGTTCTGGATGAGCCTTTCGCCGGCATGAATATGGAAGAAAAGGAAGACATGGTCCGCTTTCTTCTGGAACTGAATCAAAGATGGGGACTCACGATGATTTTGGTCGAGCATGACATGTCTATCGTCATGAGTATCGCCCAGCGAATTATGGTTTTGAACTTCGGAGAAAAGCTAGGAGAGGGAAGTGCGGAGGAAATCAGCGTCAATCCGGAAGTAATCAAGGCTTATCTTGGTGAAGCTGAAGCATTGTAAATAATCAAGGCGTGATATTTTGGATAGAGACGAGCAACATAAAACAAAAAGGAAAGTTACCCTGCCGCAATTGTTGATGGAGAATGCCTCCCGGTATAGCGATGCTAAAACGGCAATCAGGGAAAAAGCATACGGCATCTGGCAAAAATACACCTGGGCTGAATATTGCCGTTATATGCGGATTACGGCGGCAGGGTTTGCCTCGTTGAATCTGCGGCGTGGTGAAAATATATGCCTGATTGTTCATAATCATCCGGAATGGCTTTTTTCGGAACTTGCCGCCCATGCTCTGGGCGCGACAACTCTTAATTTATTCACTTCCTCCATCGCTGATGAACTGGCTTTTTCCATAAAACGAATTAATTCCCCTGTGGTTGTCGTTCAGGATCAGGAACAGGTTGATAAGCTTCTGGAGGTAAAAGAAAAACTCCCTCAGACAAAAAAAGTTATTTACATAGATCCGACAGGGATGACGTCTTATAAAGATGATCCGTGGCTGATAAGCTATGCCGAGCTTCTGGAAGCGGGTGAGAAATTAATTAAAGAACATCCTGATTTTATCGAAGAAGAAATCAATAAAGGCCGTCCTGATGATATCGCTATTATGATTCAGACGTCGGGTACCACCGGCGTCCCCAAGCTGGCCATGTTATCACACCGAAATCTGACGACTATGGCCAGGCAGTGGGTGGAAGAAACAAAAATTAAACCGGAGGAAAACTGGTTATCAATGTCTCCTCCAGCGTGGATTGTTGATCAGATGTGGGGCATGGGTGTCGCCCTTCAAAGCGCCATGGTCATGAATTTTCCTGAAACCGCGGAAACTGTTCTGGAAGATTTTCGAGATATCGGCCCTTCAATGATTATTACCGCGTCGCGTTTCTGGGAAGATATGGCTTCCCGCATACGCGTAAAAATATCTGACGCGAGTTGGCTGAAAAAGAAATTATTTTACTGGGGAGAATCAGTTGGTAAATCTGTCGTGGAAAAACAATCGCACAAACAGCCTGTCCCTTTATCCTTGCGCGCGTTATATAAAGTAATGTCTGTGGCTGTTTACCGTCCGCTTTTGGATCGTCTGGGTTGCGCTCATTTTCATAGCGCATTTACCGGCGGCCATCCCATCAGCCCTGATGTCATTCTTTTTTTTCGGGCTATCGGTTTGAATTTAAAGCAATGTTATGGATTGACAGAGTCCGGCGGCATATTTCAAATACAGCCCGATAACGAAGTTAAATTGGAAACTGTCGGCAAACCATTGCCACTTACCGAAGTGAAGATAGCTGATGATCAGGAAGTGCTGGTTAAATCCGAAGCTAATTTTTCCGGATACCATAACGACTATCAATCAACGCAGGGCGCGTTTGAGGATGGCTGGCTCAAGACTGGCGATGCCG
>JAPLJP010000117.1 GCA_026388535.1 Deltaproteobacteria bacterium
AGCATTAGAATAATTGTTAACATGACAATCTTTTTCATAATACTCTCCTTTCGTCCTGACTTTAACAAATTGATTTGTTTGTAAAACAATCTACACTTTAAGAATAACGACATTAATTTATTTCTTTTTTAATACTAAAATAAATCATTAATGTCAAAGGTATTTTTATCGTTTTAATAAAATAAATTATTAAAAACCATCATTCCCATATAAAAAATTATCCAAGATATCAGGACATCATAAAAAAACCCCATGACCTTACAGCGGTCATGGGGTTTAAAACATCTATATAATTTTAAAAAGTTATAAATTTATTGAACTATCCTTATTGCTTCCATAACAGCTTCAACTCTGCGGTTCTGCTGGCGACCTTCTTTGGTATCATTGCTGGCAATCGGTTTATCCTCTCCATAACCAACAGCGGTTAGGCGGGATCCGTCAATTCCGAATTTGTCAATAATATATTGACGAACGCTTTTAGCGCGTTTTTCTGATAATTTCTGATTATAGGCATTACTTGCAGTACTATCAGTATGACCTCCAATTTCAGCGGTTGTATCAGGAAACTCTTTCATGAAATCTGCTACTCTCTGGATGTCATCATGATATTTTTCCTTGACAATTGCTTTGTCGCTATCGAATTGCACATTAAGCGTTATGGTGACTTTCTCCTTCATTGGAGCGGGAGGCGGAGGTGGAGGCGGGGGCGGAACCGGAGCAGGTTCTGGAACTGGTTCAGGAGCAGGAGCAGGAGCAGGAGCAGGTGCAGGTGCGACTACTGGCTGAGGACAGCATTGGGGAAAAAGACGACAGTTGCAGTCTTTAAGACTATCATCCACCGTGATGGTGGGTAAACCACCGGCCCTGACTTCAGCCTGTACAGCCGTAACGACAGACATCATCATTATAATAAGAACTAACATGCCAATTTTTTTCATAATACTCTCCTTTCGTCCTAATTTTAATAAGTTGATTTTTTGGGGAAAAATGTACACTTATATCGGCTTTCAATATTTGTTTATTAATACTAAAATATACCGTCTATGTCAAAGGTATTTTATAATTTATTAATACCATATGATTGTTTTTACCACGTAATCGCTTGATAAAAAAAACCCATAACCTTTTAAGAAACAAATATCATTAATAATAACGGTTAATTCAAAAAGTCAGGTTGAATATATTGAGCAGTTTGTTTAAATATATAGAGACTCGGCAGATAACAAAATGATTTTATCGCTGAATTTCAATAATTCTTGATTAAATCGCAAAAGTTTGATTTATCAAAAGAAAAGGAGTTATTCGCAATCATCATATTCATATAATCCAATGAACAAAAGCGCAAACACAACTGACAAATTATTCAAACCGTCCTTCTTTTTTCGCAGTCCTCATTTCCAGTCTATTATGGCCAGCTCACATTTGCGCCTGCACCGGAAAAATTCAATGGCAGAAAACTCCCGTGAGATAATAATAAATTCTTCTGCCGGTTCCAGATTATTATCGTTTCTTTCCCAACATCCCGTATCCAAAGGATTGATTATCCTTTTGCATGGCTGGGAAGGCTCTGATTCTTCTTCTTACCTTCTGGCAACTGGAGATTATTTTTATAATCTCGGCTTTTCCGTCTGCCGTCTGAATTTACGGGATCACGGAGATTCACACCAACTCAATGATGGCCTTTTTCACGGCGCTTTGCTGGAAGAAACATTCGAGGCGGTAAACTATTTATCCGGGTTCTCGAAAAACATGCCTGTTTACCTGATAGGTTTTTCTTTAGGCGGCAATTTCGCTTTGCGCATTGCCATAATGCACTACCGGACACCGATAGTAAATTTAAAACATGTTTTTGCCATAAGCCCGCCGCTCGATCCTTATAAAACAACACTCGCTATTGATAACGGCTATACTTTTTATCGTAAATATTTCTTAAAAAAATGGAAGCGGTCTTTAATCAAAAAGCAACGGCTTTTCCCCCAAATATATGATTTCAGTAAAATGTTAAAAGCTAAAACATGCATTGAACTCACGGAAAAAATTATGCCTTACTTTCCTGAAATGCCTTCTTATCGCGACTATTTTAATCTATACACGCTTAAAAATGATTCTTTTAAAAATATAAATATACCCGTTAGAATATTTATTTCGGAAGATGACCCTGTTATACCTCATGAAGATTATGATTTGATACAGGAAAATGAATTTCTTAAAATATCCAGGCAGAAATTTGGTGGGCATTGCGGCTTTATTGATTTATTTCCGGTAAGATGCTGGTACAATCAAAAAATTGCCGAAATTATTAATTAGATTTTCAGGATATTGGGATTTATGGATTTAACTCTGTTTCAGCAAAAAAAGATTTTCCCCGGTTTTGTAAGGGACAAATTAGCCACGGTGCCCCTTGATTACAAAGAAAGAAATCTTCAGATTGAAAAATCCAAGCAAGAGGGTTCTGGCCATCTTAAAGCCGGAGTGGTTTTATTACTTAATTACAAAATGATTCAGGGTAAATCCGAATACGTCTTTCAACTCATTAAGCGATCCGCAAAAGTTTCTCAAGGCGGAGACATCAGTTGTCCCGGTGGAATGCTGCAGCCGCGTAATGATAATATTTTCAGCTATTTGTTAAAAGCAGGAATACTTTTCCGCATGCGCGACAAAACTCAAAGACGCGTTCAGAGCGAAGACAAAGAAACAAATTCTCTGCTTCGTCTTTTTTTAACCACCGCCCTCAGAGAAGCGTGGGAAGAAGTAGGTTTAAATCCTCTTAATGTTGTTTTTCTGGGCGCCCTGCCCTCCTACTCTCTGACATTATTTTCCCGGACAATTTTTCCCGTTGTTTGTTTATCGTCTAAGCCTTTCACATTCAGATTAAGTTCGGAAGTGGAAAAAGTTTTGGAAATTCCCTTAAGTTTTTTCTTCAACAGCGAAAATTACGCCGTGCTTGATATTAAAACTTCTCTGGGAGAAGGCACCGAACCGCTGCAGTATCAGACGCCATGCCTGGTTATTCCTGACGGTAGAGGAAATGATGATATTCTCTGGGGCGCGACATTCAACATCATTCATAATTTTCTGCGCATCATTTCCGACGGCAGTCTGCCTTCATCATCTTCTTCCAGAACATTAAACAAAGTTCTAACCATCAAATACATCTCCCCAAAAGGCTGATTTCATGGCCGCGTTAACAATTAAACAATCAATCATCAAAACCATCATCTTTGATTTTGACGGAACACTGGCGAAATTAAATATTGATTTTCGACAAATGCGCGAAGATGTTCTTAAGCTTATTTTATCTTACGGCATTACCAGAGACCAACTGCATACATATTTTGTTTTAGAAATGATTGACGGCGCTTTTGAAATACTTAATCAGCGCTCCGCACAAAAATCCAATAAATTTCTTGATGAAGCCAACTCAATAATTGAAAATATTGAAATACAAGCGGCTAATAATGGTGAATTATTTGACCGCACGAAAGAATTGCTCAAAACTCTTCAATCACGGAATATATCCTGCGGAATAATAACCAGAAACTGCGCCAAAGCTGTAAAAATAGTATTCCCCGATATCCTATCCTACTGTTCAGTACTTGTCTGCCGCGACGATGTGAATAACGTTAAACCGCATCCAGAACATTTAAATCTGGCTTTGAATAAACTCGGCTCTTCGGCTGAAAGCACACTTATGATTGGCGATCACCCACTGGATATACAAACCGGCCTTAACGCCGGAACAAAGACCTGCGGTGTGCTTACTGGGCGCTGTCAAAGAAATGATTTTATAGAAGCAGGCGCTGACATTATTCTTTCACAGGCCGCGGATATATTGGACATAATCAAATAATTCTCACGAAGAATTGTCTTTAATTGACAGACAATGTTATTTTAATCTATAATAATATAAGATTCATCAAACAGAAGGCTTAAAGAGTCGTTTTGTGCGCCAGCAAAATATTTAATGGGAATCATTATGAAACCGGAAATTTTTTTAGAATACCTTGATGATCGGCGACCATCCTTTAGATATAAAAACAGGCCTGAATGCTGGAGCAAAAACCTGCGGCGTGCTCACCGGCCGCTGTAAAATAAATGACTTTATAGAAGCCGGAGCCGACTTGATTTTGCCGCAGGCCGCAGATATTCTTGCTCCTTATACCGGCGCCAAGTATAAAGCGAATTTTCGTCATAATTCCTTCTTCATCGGCAACAGCACACGGGATTCCATTAATAAAGGAATGTCTGATTATACTCCTATTTCCCTTTCACAGGTTCCCGCCCTGTTATCCAGCGGCGTTATCCGTATTGATATAGCTCTGATACAAACCTCAATGCCGGATGAACATCACTACTTAAGCCTTGGGGTCAGTGTGGACATAGTAAAAGCCGCGACAGAAAAGGCCCATATTGTCATTGCTCAAATTAATCCCAACATGCCCAGGATTCATGGCGACGGCTTCATTCACATTAAGGATGTTGATTTCATTATTCCTTACGATGAGCCGCTTTTAGAATTAACAGAAGCTTCAACAAATGAAGTTACTGAAACCATCGGTAAAAACGTGGCAAGTCTGGTTCAGGACGGCGACACCATTCAAGTCGGCTGGGGCGGCCTGCCCAATGCCGTCATGGCCAGTTTATACAAAAAAAAGAATCTGGGAGTTCATACGGAATTATTAAGCGACGGCCTGGTGGACTTAATTAAAGCCGGCGTTATCGATAATTCCCGAAAAACAATTGACCACGGAAAAACCGTTGCTGCTTTCAGCATGGGTAAGAAAGCCACATATAATTTTCTCGATAACAATCCTTCCATATCATTCCGTACGCTTGATTACACCAATAACCCCTTAATTATTGCCCGCATAGAAAATATGGTCGCCATTAACAGCGCGTTGGAAATAGACTTAACCGGACAAGCGACTTCCGAATCAATAGGCGGCGTTTTTTACAGCGGTATCGGCGGACATCAGGATTTTATGAGAGGAGCTTTATTTTCCAAAAACGGCAAAACCATACTGGCGCTTAAATCTACATCTCTTAAGGATACCGTTTCCCGCATCGTTCCTGCTTTGAAGGAGCAGGCCGGAGTAACTCTTAATCGCGCCGATGTACGTTATATAGTAACGGAATACGGCATTGCCTACCTGCATGGAAA
>JAPLJP010000028.1 GCA_026388535.1 Deltaproteobacteria bacterium
GTATTTCATCAAGGAAATGGAAAAGTGCATGCGCTGCAACGCCTGCCGTCAGGCCTGTCCTTCCTGTTACTGTCCGACCTGCTTTGTGGAACAGAGTCAGCCGCAATGGGTGGGCATCGGCGAAGACAAGAGCGACACTCAGGTATTTCAATTGATGCGTCTGTATCATATGGTCGGACGCTGTGTTGACTGCGGCTCCTGCGTAGCCGTCTGCCCGATGGGTGTTGACCTGCGCAAGTTCCTCAAGAAGATTGACAAGGACGGCTGGGAAATGTTCGGAAACCGCGCCGGCTCTTCGATGGAAGATATGCCGCCACTAGGTCGCTACGATGAACATCACGATAAGGGAGACTTTATCTACAACCCATAATTAGTTCGAGATAATGGAGTTTACATGGAAACTTTTCTAGAAGAAGTAAACAAAAAAATACACGGTGTCCCGCTGCAGGCCTGTTATCACTGCCGTAAATGCACGGCCGGCTGTCCCATGACAAAGCACATGGAGTATAACCCCAACAAGGTTATCAAAATGATTCAGAACGGTCAGCGCGACAAGGTGCTCAACAGTTCGACTATCTGGATCTGTCTGTCCTGTGAAACCTGCATTACGCGCTGTCCCAATAAGGTCGATATTGCCCGGATGATGGATGTGCTGAGGCAGATGGCTATCGAAACCGGTGTCGGCGCCCATGAGAAGAATGTATTGAAATTCCATGAAGCGTTTCTCGCCGGCATGAAGAGAGGCGGCCGAATCAACGAACCGATGATGATGGTGGAGTACAAACTCAAGTCCGGAGATCTTTTCTCTGACGCGCTGTTGGGCCTGAATATGTTTGCAAAAGGCAAGCTGTCGCTGCTTTCTCCGCGGACGAAAGACATGAAGTCGGTTAAAAATATTTTTGAGAAAACAAAGCACTCATAGGAGTAAAAGTTTTTAGAAACAATATACGCAAACGGACGGCTTTAAGAAAAAGCTTCAGATGCAAGGCGCGCGAGTCGCGAGGAGTGAGACGTATTTTTTCATACGTCGCAATGACGAGGGACGATGCGCAACGCGGCAGATGGACTTTTTAAAAAGCCGTATAAGGAGGCTAGAGTTGAAAGTTTCATATTATCCGGGCTGTTCGCTGCACGCGACGGGAAAAGAATATGATCAGTCCATGAAGGCCATCAGTCGTGCCCTCAACATCGAACTAAAAGAAGTTGACGATTGGTCCTGCTGCGGAGCATCGTCCGCGCATAGCACGATTTTTGATTTATCCATAGCGCTTTCAGCGCGCAACCTTATCGCCGCGGAAAAAGACGCGTTGGATGTCATGGTGCCCTGTGCCGCCTGTTACAATCGTTTTAAGACAGCCGAGCATCATTTAAAGGCCGACAAAGACCTCAAAGCAAAGATTGAAGGCGTGGTCGGAGCAAAGTATCAGGGCGGCATCACGATTCGCAATCCCATTGACATCATCTATAATGAAATAGGCATTGACGCGCTGGCCGCGAAGGTAGTCAAGCCGCTCGCCGGACTCAGGCCGGTTTCCTATTACGGCTGTCTGCTGTTGCGTCCGCCGGAGATTTGCCAGTTCGAAAATTATGAAAATCCGTTCATGTTGGATAAAATAATGACATCTATTGGTGCCGATGTGAAAAACTGGTCCTACAAGACGGATTGCTGCGGCGGTTCTCTGGCGATCAGTAAAACAGCCATTGTTGTGGATATGTGCGATAATCTGATGAATGCCGCCATAGAAGCCGGGGCAAACTGTGTAGTAACGGCCTGCCCGCTCTGCATGGCCAATCTGGATATGCGGCCCAGCGTTGGCAAGAAGCTGCCGATATTTTATTTTTCAGAATTGATTTCATTGGCCATGGGGCTTTCCGGATCGCAAGATACATTCAAATCGCATATTTTTGATCCGCAGCCGCTGCTAAAACAGCTGGGACTGATTTAATAAATTGTAAGCGAATTTCGTTTGGAGAAAATTCTTAATTATGGAAAAACGTTTGATAAAAAAAGATGCACTAGCGGGCATTGCCAAAAAAATGGCTGAGAAATTCCTTGTTTGGGCGCCGGTTAAAAGAGAGGATAATATTCTTTTTGAACCTCTACAGAATAACGCCGAGCCAAACTTTGCTTATTTAAATTCCAAGAACGCTCCTAAAAACGTTTTCTTCCCGCACACGGAAACCATGATGAAATATACCCGTACGGAAAAGGGAATGGTTTTTTCAGCGGAGGAAAACAAGTCGGATGAATCGGTATTATTCGGCGTGCGTCCCTGCGACGCTCATAGTTTTGCCCTGCTGGATAAGCTTTTTGATCAGGAGAAATACAGGGACGGTTACTACATAGCGAAAAGACAGAGCACAACAGTCATTTCTTTAGCCTGTGTCAAGCCTCCTTACGCCAGCTGTTTCTGCACATCTGTTGACGGCGAACCTGTTTCTTCGGAAGGTGCGGATATTCTCCTGACGAATATCGGTTCTGACTATCTGGTTGAGTTCATTACTCCGAAGGGAGAAAAGCTGGCCGGTTATTTCGGCGACGTGAAAGCGGATTCCGCCGCCGAGACCAAGAAAAACGAAATCGCGGCCCAGGCCAAAGCGGCAATTAAATCGAAAATTCCCGCTCATGAAATTAAACCGATTATGGATAAAAATTTTGATCATCCCTTCTGGAACACGATTCACGGCAAATGCCTGGCTTGCGGTACCTGCACCTATTTATGCCCCACCTGTCATTGCTTTGATATCAGTGACGAGGTGAAAGGCAGTGACGGTATCCGCATCCGGTCCTGGGATTCCTGCATGTTCCCTATGTTTACAAAGGAAACATCCGGTCATAATCCGCGTCCGTCGCAGAAGGAAAGATGGCGCCAGCGCGCGATGCATAAGTTCAGATATTTTGTGGATAATTTTAACGCGATTGCCTGTGTAGGCTGCGGCAGGTGCGTAATGTATTGTCCTGTGAATATTGATATTCGAAAAATTGTTGAAGATATTTCAAAATTATAATTAGGGAGTTAGTAATGCAAAACCCGTATATACCTTATCCTGTTGTGGTGGATAAAATCATTACTGAGGTCGATACCAAAGACATCAAAACTTTTCGTTTTAAGTTCGTGAACCCGGAAGACGAAACAAAATACAGCTACATTCCCGGACAATTCGGCGAACTTTCCATTTACGGCAAAGGCGAATCGCCCATCGGCATAGCTTCATCTCCGACGCAAAAAGGCTATGTGGAATTCACAGTCCAAAAGGCCGGCGTGGTAACCTCGGCGCTTCATGAAATGGAAGAAGGCACCTTGATGGGTCTTCGTGGCCCGCTGGGCAATTCCTGGCCGCTGCAATTTTTGGAAGGAAAGAATATTGTCATAGTCGGAGGCGGCTTTGCTTTCACAACCCTACGGTCTTTGATCAATTACATGATTTACGGCGACAACCGTAAACGCTTCGGCAACATCACCATTATTTACGGCGCAAGAAACCCCGGTTTGTTGCTTTATAAAGATGAATTAATCGAATGGGGAAAAAGAACGGATTTAAATTTGAATGTCACAGTTGATAAAGGCGATGCCAGCTGGAAGGGCAGGGAAGGTTTTGTGCCCGCGGTATGCAAGGAAGTTGCTCCCAGCAAGGAAAACGCCGTGGCGGTTATCTGCGGCCCCCCCGTTATGATCCGCTTTACCTTGCCGGTATTTTTTGATCTGGGTTTCTCCAAGGAAAACATTATCACTTCTCTGGAAATGAGAATGAAGTGCGGAATCGGCAAATGCGGACGATGCAATGTCGGCAGTAAATATGTCTGCAAAGATGGTCCGGTATTTTCGCTGGCAGAACTTGACAATCTGACTAAAGAGTATTAATCATACATTTAGCGGCTTGGTAAAAATATACTTAGAGGAAGCATTCGACTTCCTCTTTAATTTCCTTTAGAATAGCCCCAAAATCAAGACGTAATAAATCTATTTGTTTTATATAATAGAGGAGAAATGAAGTTTGAATAAAATCATTGAAAAAGTAAATTTGTCCGAAAATGTCGTCAAAATGGTACTGGATGCTCCTGTCATCGCGCAAAAGAGAAAGGCCGGCCAGTTCATTGTTTTGAAAATTGATGAGAAGGGCGAACGTATTCCTCTAACCATTGTGGATTCCGACGGGAAAAAAGGAACAATTACAATCATTTTTCAGATTGTGGGAAAAACAACGGCGCAACTGGCCGGACTGAAGGCGGGAGATTCGCTTCAGGATGTTCTGGGACCGTTAGGCAATCCGACGGAAATTGAAAATTATGGACGGGTTGTTTGCGTTGGAGGCGGCGTTGGCGTCGGCGTTGTTTATCCGCTGACAGTCGCTCTGAAGAAGGCGGGCAACGAAGTAATTTCGATAATCGGATCGCGCACCAAGGATTTGCTTATTCTGGAAAAAGAAATGGGAGAAAGTTCAGATCGTTTAATTGTCACTACCGATGACGGCAGTTACGGCGTTCATGGTTTTGTCAGCACTGTTTTACAGCAAATGATTGAAAAAGGTGAAAAGATCGACCGCGTTTTTGCCATCGGCCCGGTGCCGATGATGAGAGTAATTTGCGATGTGACCAAACCGCATGGCATAAAAACAATAGTCAGTTTGAATTCGATAATGGTTGACGCGACGGGAATGTGCGGCGCTTGCCGTGTTGCTGTCGCGGGAAAAACAAAGTTCGCCTGTGTGGATGGGCCCGAATTTGATGGTCACGAAGTTGATTTTAAATTATTAGCCAATCGCCTGAGAATGTATTGCGACGCTGAGCGGGAGGCTTATGAAAAACATAAGTGTGGGTGCGATGGAAACTAAAGAGACGAAAGAAAAAAAAGAAAAAGTGCCGCGTCAGAAAATGCCGGAACAGGATCCTAAAAAAAGAATTCATAACTTTGAAGAAGTTCCTATTGGATATTCTGAAGAAACGGCGATAATTGAGGCGAAGCGTTGCATCCAGTGCAAGAAGCCGGGCTGTGTCGGCGGATGTCCCGTTGATGTCAAGATTCCTGAATTTATCAAAGAAATTTCGGAAGGCCGTTTTATTGAAGCGGCGTTGAAATTAAAAGAAACAAACGGCCTGCCGGCTGTCTGCGGCCGTGTCTGTCCGCAGGAAGACCAGTGTGAAAAAGAATGTGTTCTGGGCAAAAAAGGCGAGCCAGTCGCTGTCGGCCGTCTGGAGCGCTTTGCCGCTGATTATGAACGCAACAGCGGCAAAATTTCGATTCCACCACAGGTAAAATCCAATGGCAAGAAAATCGCTGTAGCCGGTGCCGGTCCCGCAGGACTTACCATCGCCGGCGATCTGGTCAAGCTCGGTTACGAAGTTACCATTTATGAAGCCCTTCATAAGTCTGGCGGCGTGCTGGTTTACGGTATTCCGGAATTTCGTCTGCCCAAAGCCATTGTCGAAGCGGAAGTGGAATATCTAAAGAAGCTGGGCGTCAAGATAGAGACCAATTTTGTCATTGGCCGCACAAAAACAATCGATGAGCTTTTTACTGAAGGATTTAATGCCGTTTTTATCGGCGTAGGCGCGGGCGCTCCCGTTTTTATGAATATTCCCGGCGAAAACTTGAGCGGCATATATTCGGCTAATGAATATCTGACGCGTTCTAATTTGATGAAGGCTTATTTATTTCCCGAATACGACACGCCGATTGTCCGCGGCAAGAAAGTCGCCGTTGTCGGCGGCGGTAACGTGGCAATGGATTCCGTGCGTACAGCATTGCGGCTAGGCGCTGAAAGAGCGATGATCATATACCGCCGCACTGAAGTGGAAATGCCCGCCCGTAAAGAAGAAGTCCATCACGCGCAGGAAGAAGGCGTGGAATTTTTGATGCTGCACAATCCTGTGGAATATATAGGCAATGAAGCCGGTTGGGTAACCGGCATGAAGTGCATTAAGATGGAACTGGGCGAGCCGGACGCGTCAGGAAGAAGAAGCCCTGTGCCGATCAAAGGTTCCGAGTTCGTGATTGATGTTGACACGGTAGTTGTCGCCGTGGGCACTATGGCTAATCCGATTGTTCCGGCAACTACAGCCGGTTTGGAAATAAATAAAAAAGGCTACATCTTAACCAAGGATGAATCGGGACTGACCAGCCGCGAAGGAATTTATGCCGGAGGCGATATAGTCACCGGTTCGGCAACGGTTATTCTGGCTATGGGCGCGGGACGTAAAGCAGCCAATGCGATACACGAATACCTTTCCAAAAAATAACCTAAACTGAATTGCCCGGCTTGCTGATTATGTCGTAATACTAATTTGTCATTGCGAGTTCACGACAGTGAATGTGGCAATCTTATATTAATTTATCATCCCCATTGCCCATTAATAACCTTTTATCATTGATTTATTTTGAATATTACTCTAACGTTCAGCAATTATTTTTCAGGGGATTAGAACATGAAATATACAAAAAAACCGCTTATTCATGGCTATGCCAACCAGGTTCTGACTATTGATTTGAGAACCGGCAAAATAAATCCACAACCTCTGGATGAGCAAGTTCGTGATTTTTTCATTGGCGGTCGCGGTTTGGGGCTTTATCTTCTGCACAAAAAAATCAACGCCAAAACAATAGCCGGCGATCCGGAAAATCCGCTGATCTTTTCTCCAGGTCCGTTGGGCGGTATTCCGCAATTTCCGGGAACCAGCAAATGCATGGCGATTTCATTATCACCTCTGACGCATATTCCCGGTGTATCAAACTTCGGCGGGCATTTCGGAGCCTATCTGAAATACGCGGGCTTTGATGCCCTGGAGATCACCGGGATTGGTGAAAAAAATACCATGATTGTGATCGACGGTTTCAAAAATGAGGTGTCCATAACCAAAGCTCCGGAGATGGATCAGGTCTTCAATCTGGAAAAAGCCATTGTCGATCAATTTATTAAGGCCGGTCAGGAAAAGAAAGATATCGTCTTTTTGACCACAGGCATAGGCGCAGCGAATACCGCTTATGGCTGTATCAACAGCCATTATTATGATGCCGCAAAACCTGTGGATGGAACAAAGGGATTATTCAGAACAAAGCAGGCAGGCCGCACGGGTTTAGGCACTGTCATGATGCACAAGAATATTCGGGCAATCGTTGTACTGGCAGGTTATCCGCATGGAGAAAATCCTTACGGCGCGGTGGATTGGGACAAGGTTAAGCAATCGGGAACAAAACTTCACAAGGTTGTCAAAGAGGTCGATCCACAATCGCTTAAGATGTATCGCAAGGGTTCGGCCGGGCTGATTGCTTTTATGAATAAAGACGATTACCAATCCCTGCCTGTAAATAATTACCAGTATGGTTCAGACCAGCAGGCGGAAAAAATCTGCGGCAAAACATATGCCGAACATCTTTTCGATCACCGGGGCATGGACGGATGTTTTCCCGGATGCAATTTAAGATGCACCAAGGGAGGCTGGGTAACACTGGCATCTGGTGAACACAAGGGTCAAAAGGTATGGGTTGATGGTCCTGAATATGAAACGGCCGCCGGTTTCGGTTCCAACCTCGGTATGTGGAATCCTGAATTTATCATGGAAGCCAACTGGCATTGTGATAATTACGGCATTGATACAATCACCACAGCCGTCATTATGGCTTTTTTGATGGAATGCTATCAGCGTGAGTATCTGGTCGAGGAAGATACAGACGGCTTTGCCCTTGCCTGGGGCGATGAATCCTCCGCATTCTCTTTTATACACCAGCTTGCCCGCAAGGAAACTGAGTTGGCAAAAATTGCCGGCTTGGGCATGATTGAACTCATCGACTGGGTCGCTAAAAAATATGCCGCAAGAACCGGCAAGCCCAGCCCCAAAGATCAACTGGATCAATTTGCCATGCACACCAAAGGTCTGCCGTTTTCTCTTTACCGGACGCATAGGTCTCTATCCATGCAGGCCTCATACGCGGCGGCCAGCGACATCGGCGCGCATCATGCCGCCGCCTGGCTCGTCAAAGTGGATTTGCTGGGCGCGTTTCCCACCTTTGAAGCCAAGGCGAAGGCGCTGATCACTTATCCGCGCGTGCGTCTGGGCAATGATAATCTGGGTTTGTGCAAACTGCCGTGGGTGGATGTGTTCAATCCCGATTCCGGCAATCGCAAGAATACGGATATCTATATTAATCCAGCCTCTCAGGAAATCTACGCCGATTTTTATAACGGTATGCTGGGCACCAATATGACCTGGGAGAAAATATTCGAACAGACTGACCGCGATATTAATTTACAGCGTGTAATGAATGTGATGGCTTATGAGAACAAGACAGGCGAACATGACTGGATTCCGGACAGAGCGATTGGTCCGACGGAGGACAGCCTTTATGAGAAAGAAAAAGATTATAACGATAAGCAACTCAGCACTATCCTGAGTAAACCGCTTGTTGACATTCAAAAAATGAAAACCACCGAGAAACGCGAAATCCTGATGAAGCATCGCAAAGAAGAACTGAAGAAATTAATCGGCGTCTATTACGCACAACGAGGTTGGCGCTCCACCGGAATCCCGAAAGTTGAGACCCTCAAGCAAATCGGCCTATGGAATTTCCTGAGCGACGAAGCCAGAACAAAAATCACCGCGATGAATAAATAGAAATAACGAACATTTTTTCTTCCTTGTCATTGCCCTGCGTGACCGGGCAATCCAGTTTCACCTTTTCTGTCATTCCCCTCATGAGGTAATCCAGTAAAGCCCCTCTCCCTTGAGGGGAGAGGTTGGGTGAGGGTGAAATGTTTTGTCTTTCCTTCCCTCATGCACGGGATTGCACTCTGACCGGTATCCAGAAATCTTTTATTTTGACATTTGCTTCTCAATCAATTCTAATAATTCCTTGTTTTCCGGAATGTCTGACATCGAATGGCCGTAGTGCACAAAACGAACCTTGCCGGATTTATCAATCATCACCTGCGCGGGCATTCTTCCTAATTTGAATATCTTGACCTCCTGTCCGTACAGCTTCAAAACCTTATGTTCAGGATCGGGTAAACCGATAAACGGCAGTTTTTCTTTTCCCCAGTAATTCTTAAAAGCCTCGGCGTTTTCTGGACCGGCAACAAGTATTTCTGTATCCAGCTTCACAAATTTTTCATAATCCTGGCGCAACTGCGCCATGTGCGCGCGGCAGAATGGTCAAAAAAACCCGCGGTTGAAAATCACCATCACATTATTTTTATTTTTATAGTTTGAAAGAGACACGCTCTTACCGTTAAAATCGTTCAGCGTAAAATCCGGCGCCTGAACATTTAATTCTACTCTGGCCATAATGATTATCCTCCTTTCATGTCGACGGGCGAAGGTATTGCATAGTACCGTCCTGAACCACGGCTACCTTAGCCGGACCAGGATAAAGTTTTTCGAGTAAGTCTAGCACTTCAGGCCATGTCTTTACCGCAACGGCATCATTGATGTGGCAGAAGAGATCCAGATTAGTGCGATCAGGGTGTGGCGCAAGTACTATCAGTTTTTTCATAAGTAAAGGTATGAAGCCGGTGGATCTGGGAGAGTAATGTCTTCCACCGTAATCAGTGCCCCAGCTCCGCATAACATAGTGCGGCACCTGGCCTTCGGGTGCGTCCGAGATAAGAACGGCTGTGCCTGTTGCATCGGGCTTGAGCGTCTGCAACGCGATTAAGAGGGCGATGGCCGATTCGTTTGCCTTCGCGTAAGCGTTACACACAACGATGTCGTAGCCGCTGGAAAATGGTATGCCGTAATGTACCTTGCCTTCTTCGGCTCCGGCGGCATGCGTGGCGCGGAAGGAACCGGCGTAGAGATTGGAAATATTACCGCGGCGGTTAATGAGGCAATCAACCTTAAAATTGAGTCCGGCCATATCACCGGCCGCGTCACACTCGGAGCGCATAATGTTGTTTTCGAAATTCCCCAGGCCTGTGCGCGCTTGGTCACGATAGAACTGGTTGTGAAACTGGTTGATGGTTTCTATACCGGCCACGCCCGGCAGAATAATTTTGGCTCCACCGCCGAAGCCCACATGTATATGGGCGGTTATACAGCCTATGCCGATTTTCAAATCGCAGGCCATAAATTCCCGGTTGAACCAGAGTTCCACGCCTGTGGGTGTTCGTCCTGCACGAACGGTGTTCTGGAAGGGATCATGGTTGTATAACGCATACTGTTCCACAATAGCATCACCGAGTTTCTTTCGGGCATTGATCATGTCGTATGCGCCGTGCGCCCCCAGCGCCCACACAAACCTGATTTGATCGCGTTTGAGGCCGGCACGGTGCAGGATGTCCAGAATTAAAGGCGCCACATCCTTGACCGGAGTGGGACGCGTCATGTCATCGAATACGATTACAGCCTGATTCTTGTCTTTGGCCAGTTCGAAAAGCGTGGGACCATCAATAGGTTTTTCAACCTTTTCTCGAATTTGCTGAAGCGTTAAATCAGGTTTTTCCATGCCGGGCGAGGTGAGGTCGGTTATCTCCCACCGATCCGGAAAAATCAGTTCCCGCTCGATGTTCTCATACCAGCGCCGTGAAGGGACGGATATACGTTTCATGTCTAATATCCTTTCACCGCAAAATCCGGTGCTGAACATTTAATTCAACTCTGGCCATAACGCTTGCCCTCCTTCGTCTTTAGAAGTAGCTTGCTAAATATACTCGTAAATTATTAAATTTCAATTTGTTTTTTACTATTAATAATTACCGCGTCGCGCAAAGCACTCCTCACAAGGAAAATATGGACTGGATTCCCGCCTGCGCGGGAATGACAAATTGATGAAAAAGAAAAAAAAGATTATTTATTTAATTTTGTCGAGAAGATTACGGAATGTTTCTATCGGCTGAGCTCCGACCATTTGATATTTTTTCCCTATGACGAACAGGGGTACACCTGTCAAGCCTATCAATTGCCCCTCTTTTCTGGCTTCGTTCAAGCGTGATGCGTAACGGCCATCGTGAACGGCACTGATCGTTTCTTTTTCATCAAGACCGCTTTTCTTCGCAACGTCGGCAATAACATTCAGATTGCCAATATCCAGGCCTTCCGTAAAGTACGCATGAAAGATGATCTGATGAAACGAATCATATCTGTCCAGATCACGGGCAAATTCAGAGGCCATTAGCGCTAATCTGGAATTGGAAAGGACTGTTAGATTACCGAAGACAACGCCCACTTCTTTGCCTCGTGCACGCAGTTGTTCATAAAAAGAAGAGAGATCATAGCCCCTGAATCTTTCGGAAAGCAACATTCCTGCGGGCGGCGTCTCCGGATGAAGCTCGTAACTTACCCATTTATCATTAATGGCGTATTCTTTCTTCAACTGATCGACAATGCCCTTGCCGATATAACAGAAGGGTCAGATATAGTCGGAAAATATTTTAAAGTTGATCATTGTTTGATTCCTTTATAAATGCATGATCTGGAAAGAACTGGTTTAAATATACTCGCAATAGGCCTGGGGTTCAAACTGTTTTTTAAATATAGATTGCTACGCCGCGCAAGGCGCGGCTCGCAATGACAAAAGACAACTGGATGCCGGCCTTCGCCTGCATGCCGACTTTTGCCGCAATTTAAGCATTGTGACACAATTTCCTTGTGGGAATGACAAGGTTGAAAAGAAGGATTGAAATATTTTGTCGAAAAACGTAAAAATGTTTCCAATAAATCTAAGGTGAAATAATACCATTTATAAATCAGAGATGATATTGAGGCGGCTAGGTGGAGGCGACGAGGCGTATATGGAAATACGTTGAGGAAGCCGACAACGACGACAACAAAAATAGCACTCTGATTTAGATATGGTAGGGAGGAATTATGGAAAGAAGTGATCAGGCGGTTCTAAAATTTGTCAGCGGTTATAATTGCGCGCAGTCGGTTCTTTTCTCTTTTTGTGATGATCTCAATCTAGATAAGGATAAAGCCCTGAAGCTGGCTTGCGGGTTCGGTGCGGGCATGGGAAGAAAAGAGGAAGTCTGCGGAGCGGTAAGCGGCGGGATAATGGTAATCGGCGCTAAATACGGCCGGGGAGAAAATGAAGACCGGAAAACCACCGATAGCACTTACGTTAAGATAAGGGAACTTATGGATCAGTTCTCCAAAAAACACGGCACTTACATCTGCCGCGAATTATTGAACGGCTGTGAGTTAACAACTGAAGAAGGGCAGAAGACATATCTGGGGAACGATTATTTTAATAAAGTATGCAAGCCGTGTGTGAAGAGTGTGGTGGAAATACTTGAGAATATCATTAAAACAGAAAAATAAAACAGCGGTTCAGCGGATGAATCACGGGTATAAACTCCGACGCAAGCTACGGGGTATTATACCCTCCGCTGTGCGGGATTGTTCGACTAACAAATTTCAATACACTTCGTTTTTGAAATTTGAGTTTCACAATAAAAAAATTATAAAGCAAACTCCCTTCGGATCTGTTTGTGTAATATGGTCTGTATCAAATAAAACTCCCCTGATTGTCCATGTTTTGCTTCCTAGGCCGGGGCTCTCGGCTGAAGATCAGGCATTTGCGCTTTTTCCCGATTCCCGAGAATATTCCTGCGCGGAAATTGACGCGATAGCGGTTTCCATCAAAGCTTATCTCGAGGGAGAGAATATTAAGTTTTCTCTGAAATCAATTGACTTGCCATTGTGCTCGGCATTCCAGCAATCTGTTTTACGCGCGACGTACTCAATTCCTCGGGGAAGTGTCAGCACATACCAACGGATTGCCGTAAGCTTGGACATACCGAAAGGAGCGCGGGCAGTGGGGAACGCTCTGGCGAATAACCCGTTTCCCCTAATAGTGCCTTGTCATCGGGTCATCAGCTCAAATAGGCATATTGGCGGTTACGGAGGTGGAATTGAAATGAAGCAGGTTTTACTGGAAAGAGAGGGAATCGGTTTTGATCATACGGGGCTGGTGATCGACAATCGATTTCACTTTTAAGACTTCTTCACTCCAGTATCACTTTCTTAATCGGCGGCGGTTCATTCCTTAAAAGCCAGTAGAGGCCAAGCAATTTAACAGTTTCCATGAATTCTATAAAGTCAACCGGTTTGGGAAGATAACTATTGGCGCCCAGTTTGTAACAAGCAATCACGTCATCCTCCTGATCGGAAGAAGTGAGAATGACTACCGGCAATAGTTTGGTGATCTCGTTCTGGCGGATGGCCTTAAGCACTTCCAATCCGTTAATTTTGGGGAGGTTTAAATCCAGAATAATAAGAATGGGCAAATCCTTTATCTCCCGTCCTGCATACATTCCTTTTCCAAACAGATAATCCAGGGCTTCCACACCGTTATTGGCGATGATCATCTTGTTGGAGATATGGTTTTTATTGAATGCCCGTATAGTCAATTCGACATCATCGGGATTATCCTCTACCAGTAGAATAATTTTTTCTTCCATCGTAAACCCTCCTTTAGTGATTATTATCTTCTTCACTCTGGTATCGTGAAATAAAACGTTGCTCCTCTGCCTACTTCGCCGTCCGCCCAGATTTGCCCTCCGTGGCGGGTTATAATTCTTTTTACTGTCGCCAATCCAATTCCCGTGCCGGGAAATTCATCTGTCGAATGCAAGCGCTGGAAAGCGCCGAACAGTTTGTTAGCATAAGCCATGTCAAAACCCACGCCGTTATCCCGAACAAAAAAAATCTTTTTCCCTTCTGTAAGAGTCATGCCGAATTCAATTAAGGGATGTTTTTGTTTGCCGGTGAACTTCCAGGCATTTTCCAGCAGGTTTGTCAGGGCGATCCGCATGGTGTTGATATCACCTCTGGTGACCATACCTTGCTGGATAATCACGTTAGTATCATTATCAGGATTATTCTGCTGCAATGTCTTAGCAATTGACTGGACTATTTTGCTCAAATCAATTGATTCATGGTAGAATTCGGTATGAGATATCCTCGATAGTTTCAGCATGTCTTCGATGAGCAAGCCCATGTGCTGTGTTGCCGCGCGGATCCTATTGAGGTAATTGCGTCCCGTATCATCAAGTTTTTCCTGATAGTCCTCCATGAGCGCCAGGCTGAATCCGTCAATGCTCCTAAGGGGCGCGCGTAAATCGTGGGAAACAGAATAGCTAAAAGCCTTAAGATCATTATTGGTTTCCTCCAGTTTCCGGCTGGCTAAATCAGTGTCTTTTGCGCTCTGGTTCAGGTCATCCACCAGATTCAACAGGGCCAGTTGACTGTTGTGCAATTCCGTGGTCCGTTCGGCTATTTTTTGCTCCAGTTCCGAGTTCAGGCTCTCAATTTCTTTGAGGGCCGCCTCCCTTTGGAATTCCATCTGTTTGAGCTCGGTGATATCCTCAAAGATAACGCAGAATTCTTGCATCGAATCCCAGGGACGATATGCATGGCAGTGGTAATGCTTCTTGGTTGAATGGTGGTACTGATCAAAGGTTTGTGATATGCCGCTAATGGCAACCTCACCATACTTTAGAATCCATTCCGGTTCAGTTTCCGGCCACACCTCGTGGACTGTTTTGCCCCGGACATCATCAATCTTCACCCCCGTAATGCGCTCGTAGGCTTCGTTGATATAAATAAAACGATAGCTGACGAACACGTCTTTCTCGTCGAAGACAGAACCGAAAAGGACAAAGGCATTGATCATGCTCTTGAGCATTGTTTGCATCTCCTTGTCTTTCTGCCGTTGCCCTTCCTCCGCCCTTTTGCGGTCGGTAATGTCATTAATGCTGGACAGAACACACATTTCGTTGTTGATTGTGACCATCCCCGCCGAAAAAATCCCCGTGATTATCTCACCCGACTTTTTTCGGAATTGAAATTCGCGCTCCTGCACCGTTCCCTTGCTTGCCAGTTCGCTGACAACCAGAGCGCGGTCTTCTTCTCTGTTCCACAGATGCAAAGCAGGCGTTGTTTTTCCTCTGATGTCCTTTGACTGATAACCGGTGATCCTGAAAAAACTTTCATTCACTTCAATAATCTGTCCGTCGGACATTCGCGTAATGGTGATAGCATAAGGCGAGGAATGGAATGCCTTATTAAATTTTTCTTCTTCTATTTTGACATTCGTTAACAGGGATTTGTTGAACATCAGCACCAGGGCATACGTCAGAAGAATAAACAACATCTGATAAGATATCATGATGAGCTGTGCAAATATTCCGGACTGAAAATAATCGCTTGTTGTTTGAGGACCGGTAAAAAAATCGACAATACGGATGACACTAACCATACAGTAAACCGCAAAAACAAAGCCCACGCCTCTTGTCAACCCGCGTTTGTCCGGTTCAGTTCTGTAAAGCATAAGCCAGGCGCATTGCCAGCAGATAATCAGTAATGCCAAAGCAAGATTGAGATTTCTTGCCGCCAGATCAGGCTGAACAAATGTAAAATAGGTATGAATTAAGGCGAAAGCCGCGAGCAGAACATAATTATGTGCCTGTGAACTTTTCTTTCCGACAAAATGCGTAAGTCCTATATAACCCAGAAGCGCTCCCGCAATTACCATGGTATTGGACAGAACAATGGACACCCAGTCGAAAATGCGGCCGCGCGCAACAATCATGAAAAGTGCCGCTGTCTGCAATGCAAAATCAAAAACAAATAATTCCGTGCCGGAAAAACGTTTACGGTTCTGCTGCCACAGAAGCACGATAACCATCAGACAGACAATATCTGTGATCACATTACTGAAAATAATGGTTTGCATGTCCAGCAAAATCATGAACTACCTCTTGTTTCGTATCTCGTATCTCATATCTCGCATCTCGCGCTTCACGTTTCACGAGCGACGAACGACGCTTCACGTTTTTTTCTCCAGCTCCGCAATCCTTTCTTTGAGCTCCGCCATTCTTAATTCCCGGCCGACAAAAACACGGTTTGTCTCTTCGATCTCTGTGATGATTTTATGCAGTTCGGCGGTTCTTTCCTGAACCTTTTGCTCCAGCTCCGTGTTCAAGCGGATAATTTCCTCTTTTGCCCGCTTGCGCGAAAGAGCCACTCCTATGCTGATGCCGATACCCTCATAGAAATGAATGGCTGCCGGCGAAAAACTATCCTGATGGCGATTGGCCAGATGCAGCAAGCCAATGACCTCTGAGTCAGAACGAATGGGAATCAAGGCAAGAGATAAAAAACCGACATGGATACACCGGTTACGGGGATGCAGCCGGGGATCGGCTTCTGGAGGAACATCTAAAAATGCAAGTGAGTTATTAGTCCAGACACTGCCGCCGGGAGAAGAAAGCGGATTATCTGGATCGGATTTCCCGCTGATAATCATGCCGCAGGTACATTCAAGGCTTACTGTTCCGTCAGCATTCCTGCAAAGTCCGCCATCCGGGTAGTTATAGGTCAAAGTATTCTCGGCCTTTAAGAACTCTTCGGAATAGCCGAGCGAAGCGACAAATGGATAATCATTGCCTGTTTTGAGTCGCAAACCCACGGCATCATGTCCGGTAGACTTCTTGATTATATCCACGATGTTCTCTACGGTTTGCGTAGTGGTAATATCGGAGATAAGTACTTTGAGAACATCGGACTGCATAGACATTAGCTTATCGAAATGCTTGCGCTCGGAGATATCAATTACCGAAGATTGGTATCCTGTCACTTTGCCGTTTGCGTCACGGATGGAGGTTGCCATGGTATAGGCAGTAAAGGTTGATCCGTCCTTCTTCTTTGCGGTAAATTCTCCACGCCATTTGCCCTTATCGTTGAGAGTATTGACGATGGCGACTGCTTCGTCCGGATCGTTTAGGAAATACGATATCGGATTGCCGACTACCTCATCATCACTTGAATAACCCCATAACTGGAGAAAAGAATTGTTTGCCTCATTTATGATTCCATCAATATCCGCAATGCTTTTGGCAGCAATTGAAGTATCGAAAACTAAATTCTTGAGCTGTAACAACGCCTCTGCCCGCTTGCGCTCGGTGATGTCGGTCAGGATGTCTGCGATGTTGCATATCCGTCCCTGTTTGTCACGAACTACGAAGTAGTTCTCCTCGGTGGGCACGCTGCGACCATCAGCGGTCTGGAGTTCGAGTTCTCCGGACCAATGCCCAACGTCCATCAACGTAGGCATAATTTCCTCTTGTAGTTTCTTTGTCATCGATGGCTTGTAATACGCGGTCGGGAAATGCTTTCCCAAACAATCTTCGGCGGTCTTCTCCCCAAGTAAGTGAGTCAGTGTGTCGTTGACGAAGGTTATGCGTCCATCAAGGTCGGCCATTCCCATGCCATACTGACTGGCATCTGCAAACCCTGAAAAACGAGCTAGTGTGCTGAACCGCTCCTCCTCCGCCCGCTTGCGTTCGGTGATGTCGACTGCTGTACCCTGAGCGCCGATCACTGCTCCATCTTTATAAACTCTTGAAAAGGAACACTCAAAAATCAATCTTTCTCCCGATTTCGCTATCATCGGTATTTGAAAATGTTTGATCTTTTCCCCGGTCATACCTTTTTGCAGCGTTTCCAAAGCTCTTTGATGATCTTCTTCCGGGATAAAACTGAGGATGTTCATGTTGATCGTTTCCGCGTTATCATAGCCGAGTATTTCTTTTGTCCTTCGGCTTGCAAAAGTGATCCTGCCTTCCAGGTCGAGAGTGAAAATGATATCCGATATGTTATCCAGCAACCTTTTATACTTGTCTTCCGACTCGCACAGCGCCTCCTCCATCAGCTTGCGCTGTAAATCATTCTGCGCCTGCCCTAAGCCTTGCTCCAGCTTCTTGCGTTCGGATATATTATTTAATAATTTCGACAGCAGGACACCCATGATAACCATGCTGACCATGAAGATTAACGCCCGAAGTAAGGGATCAGGGTAAGGTGATACGACCAGAGCGCGGGGAAGAAAGACGAGTAAGGAAAGGAAGCTGGTTATTATAATACCTTTCATTCTGAATTCATAAGTTGCATACATAACCGGTATAAGAAATAAAGCCCGATGCAAATCGTGAACGGTGTAGAAAATCTTCCAGTGCAGATTAACCCAGCCACCCAAATTGATAATGACATCCATATAGTAAAACACTGAACAGGCAACCATGAGGCCAGTGATATGCCAGAAAGATTTATTCCTCCATAAGGGGATCTTTTCGTGTTCGGAGGAATTACTTGTTTTGTCTGAATTGGCCATGGTTTAATTCCTCGTTACTCATAACTCGTGAAGAGTGAAGCGTATTTCGTATCTCACGCTTTGTCATACCGGACTTGATCCGGTATCCAGTATTTTCCTGGATTCCGGCTTTCGCCGGAATGACGATTGTTGGACTTTTTCTTATTTCGCTTCACGCTTTACTCTTCACGTCTTTTATTCCTTCCAGCTCCGCGATTCTCTCTTTCAATTCCCGCATGCGCAGTTCCCGATCCACGAATACTTTATTTATCTTTTCGAGCTCGGCGGTCTTGGCCGATAATTCGGCGGTGCGTTCGTTGACCCGCTGTTCGAGTTCTTCATTTAGTATTTTTATTTCCTCCTCTGTCTGCTTGATAGTGGTGATGTCGCGGGCGGAAGAAAGTGCTCCTGATATTTTCCCCTGCGCGTCTTTGAGAACCCGGCACCACCAGGCCAGCAGTCTCTCTTGTCCGTCTTTACGTTTCTGCCAGCTTTCTAAATAGATAAGATCATTACTGCCGTTGAAGAGACGCTGGACCTTATTGTACGTGTCTTGTTCCCGGACAAAATAAGAATCAGCGGCCTTACCGATCACGTCTTTTCCGAAAAATTTGATGCCGGGCTCATTAGCCCATGTATAAATTTTATTTGTATCCACTTCCATAATAATGTCGGGAATAGCATCAAGGAGCGTCTGCTGATGCAGAAAAATCTTTTTTAAATCCTCCTCCAACTTTTTGCGCTCGGAGATTTCTCTTTGGAGATTTTCCACGGAAGTATAAGAGTGCTTCAATTTTGCCACCGTTTCATTCACGGCCTTTGCCAAATCCGCCAGTTCATCATCGCCTGCCACTGCGATTTGATAATCAAGATTGCCACCCCCGATAACCTTGATTCCATCAGTAAGCGCATTCACGCCTTTCGCGACGATTTTGTTCAAGGAGATTGAATTGATGACGATCGCCGTGATACCGCATGCAAAGAAAAAGATAATCAGAATAGCCCCTCTGTTTAGCGCATTCAGAGTTGCCTTTTTAGATAATTCATGCAGCGTCGCTATCCTGTCAATCAAGGCGTAGGATTTCAGAAATACCTGACCGATCAGCCGCGAATCCGCTTCATTAAAAGCGAGGGGTCTGTTCTTATCGCCATCTTTTCGCTTATATTTCTTCAATATTGATGAAAAAACAGAGAATGTTACATCATAATTATGACGCATTTCCTGCAACATAATTTTTTGTTCTTTGCTTGTAAATCTTTGCGCGGCGGCATCCAGTAATTTCCGGAGAGCTTCGGACTTTATCTGCCACTGGATGCCCGCCCGTTCTTCCCGATTAAGCAGATAATCGTCCCGCAAGGCGATACGCTCAAAGGACGTTTTTCGTATTTCGTCGACCAGATTCTCGTTCTGGTTGGTCTCGTAAATTCCCCAGAATGACCAGAAGAGGGAAATCGCCATGAGTATGGTAATAAAGAAGGACACCAATGTATTGAGTTTAAGTCTTTTTGCGATTTTCATTTTTTCCCCTCATCTGTCATTGCGAGCGAAGCGAAGCAATCTCATGTGCTTAGATTGCCACGGCTCATGAGGGTCGCCTCGCAATGACAACTAATGGATAATCCGCACGGCATCCGGTTTGACCGCCTCAAGGCCGTCAATATAAATGAAATCAAGATAATTGGGCATATCCCGGTGTTCTGTCAGCCGCTGTTTTATCGCCCATCGCGTTTGGTCTTCAAAATCAATAAGTAGAGCCTGATCGAGCGCCACCCGGAACGTGAAGATATCCCACAATTCATCAAGCAGGGCTTTGTCCACTTTGATGAATTCGGCAACACATCGCCTTGCTTCTTCGGGATGTTGTTGCACAAATGTTTCAGCCTTGATCAGAGCCCGCAGAACTTTTTTTACCGCTACGGGATTCTTCTTTACATAATCCTGCCCGGCGACAACACAGAAGTTCTCGGTGTATATTGATTCACCGAAAAAAATTATCCCTTTGCTTCCCAATTTTTTCTTCAGTTGTATCAAGTTAGGATTCCATGTGGAAACGGCATCAACTTTTCCCTTGGTGAGGGCGGCGTCCATATCGTCGGGCTTCAGATCAATGATTTTGACTTGTTTTTTGTCGATATCATGGAGTTGCAGAAAAGAATCAGTAAAGAAATGGCCTGTTGTGCCCAGCGTCAGGCCAATTTTTTTTCCTTTTAAGTCTGAAAACCTTGCAATCCCACTGTCTCTTCTGGCCACGATGGCCTCATTTCTATTGGATGTCTGAATAACCGCCAGTGTCGTTATTTTCTTGCCGCCCATGACGGCAAAAACTATTGGCGTATCCGCCACGGTTGCAATATCCGCTTTACCATCAATCACAGCCTGTAGCGCCGGTTTCCCGAAGGCATGAGGCTGGAGGGTTGCGTCCAGACCTTCTTCCTTAAAATAACCATTGGCGAAAGCTATATGCGCAAGAACGGCATTAAACGCGGTTGAATACGCGATAGTGATTTTTTCCGGCGGACTCGTCTTTTGCTGTTGACAGCCATTAATGGCAAAGACAATAAATAAAAGCGTGCTGAGAAAAAGGACGGCAAAATGTAAATGTTTCTGGAAATGGATCATATTCTTTCCCCCCTATTTGAAACTTGGCGGTAAGTTAATATGATGCTTTGTGGTTGACTCTGGCTCCTCTTCAGTATGGTGTTAATTTTACTACTTAAATATTTAAAGTCAATAATAATATAATGACACTCGCTGATCATGAGACCCAAGCTTCAGAAACAAAGTGAACTGAAGCTTGCTGGACGAATTATGCCAGGCGCGTAGCGCCGTGGTAAAACGAGCGTAGCAAAGTTCGAAGCGCCAGTGGAATTATCCCGCAAAGCGGAGGGTATGAATCCCAAAGCTTGCATGGGGATTCATACCCGTGATTATTATTAGAAATCATTTGACTTGATAAAATATCAGCGGAGTTGTAAAAAATAGGCATTATTAATAGCCGGAGGAGCTAAATGTACTGGGAAAAGAATGTGGAAACGATAAAGCGGGCAAAGCTTGTGGACGTACAGCTTGGCAGGCTTAAAGAAACGATAGGCAGAACGAAAAAGTCTTATTATTACGGCAAAGTTCTTAAGGAAAAGAAATTAGGCATCAGCTCGATAAGAAAACTTAAAGATATTCAAAAGTTTCCGTTTACAACGAAGGACGATTTGCGCGAACACTGGCCTTATGGTTTTATCGCCGTACCAAAAGAAGAACTGGTGCGGATGCATTCGTCCTCAGGAACTACAGGAAGAGCTACAGTTGTATTTCATACAATGAAAGATATCGTTGTCTGGTCGAATCTTCTGGCGCGCTGTATGTATATGGCCGGTATGCGCAAAAGCGATGTTTTTCAGAACATGATGACTTACGGCCTTTTTACGGGTGGCCTCGGTTTCCATTACGGCGCGGAAAAAATCGGCGCGCTGATTATTCCTGCCGGTGCGGGAAATTCCAAACGGCAGATTCAGTTGATGCGTGATTTTGAAACAACGGTTATTCACGTTATTCCAAGTTACGCCCTGCATCTGTCCACTGTTTTTGAAGAACTGAAAATTGATCCGCGCAAGGATACCAAGGTGAAAATAGCTTTTCTGGGCGCGGAGCCGCATACTGAAAAAATGCGCAAAAAAATTGAGGAGATATACGTTTATAAAGCGTTTAACTCTTACGGGCTCTCCGAAATGAACGGGCCGGGCGTTGCTTTTGAATGCCCCGAACAAAACGGCATGCATATATGGGAAGATAGCTTTCTGGTGGAGATTATTGATCCCAAAACCCTTCAGCCTGTTGCCGACGGTGTTGAGGGTGAGTTGGTCATGACGTCTTTGCAGAAAGAAGGTATGCCGCTCATCCGTTACCGCACCAAGGATTTAACCCGGATTATACCGGGACAATGCGCCTGCGGACGCACCCACCGCCGAAT
The DNA here is from genome assembly GCA_026388535.1 of Deltaproteobacteria bacterium. Lineage (GTDB taxonomy): Bacteria > Desulfobacterota > Syntrophia > Syntrophales > Smithellaceae > Smithella. Next base: position 22,046 of record JAPLJP010000028.1, read on the forward strand.
CGAGCGCATCAAAGGAAGAACGGATGATATGCTGATTCTCAAAGGCGTCAATATCTATCCCATGCAGGTGGAAAAGAAGCTCATGGAAATAGACGGCGTGGGTACAAACTTCCTGATTGTTCTTGATAGGGAAGGATTCAACGACTTGATGACTGTTAAGGTTGAAGTGGAGAAAAAATATTTTTCCGGTGAAATGAAACAGATGGAAGCTTTAAGAAAGAAAATCGTCGAAGAATTAAAGAGCGAAATTCTAATAACGCCCAAAATTGATTTGGTCGAGCCGGACAGTATTCCGAAGGGAGAGGGGAAGGCGGTTAGGGTAATTGATAACAGAAAGGACTAAGTTGATGATGCGCTAAAAAGTTCATATGCTGCGTTGCGCTCCGCTCGCGTCATTGCGACCTACGAAAACGTAGGCCTCACTCCGCGATACTCGCGCGCCTTGCCTCTGAAGCTTTTTAGTCATCATCAAATATTTTATTAGTTTGCTTTTATTAAGTAAATATAAGGAGAAAATATTATGATTGCTTATCAGCTTTCCATTTTTGCGGAAAATAAGTCCGGGAAACTCGCTCAGATAACCGGTATTCTGGCTAAAGAAAAAATAAATATTCGCGCGACGACAATAGCAACAGCGGATACATTCGGCATTATAAATTTGATTGTGGATGATCCCAAGCGCGCCGAGGCGGCGTTGTCTCAGGCGGGAATGACGGTACATCTGCGCGAAGTTTTAGCTGTTTTGATTTCTGATACCCCCGGCGGGCTGGATAATTTGATGCAGCTGCTTTATCAGGAGGGCATCAACATAAATAACGCCTATGGTTTTGTGCTGGAGAGTTCGAAAAAAGCTGTATTTGTGGTTGATGTCGATCAGATGCAGAAGACGGAAAAGCTTTTGGAACAGAAAGGTTTTAAGACCTTGGATGTTCAGTCACTCTCTGGTATGTAATAAATCACCCTTTAAAATAGGAGGAAAATTATGACGCATGCGGATAAAGATAAATATTTCAAGAAACATCCTGATGGTTCTAAAGTAGACGATGAATTAAAGCAGGAAATTATTAGTCAGGTTAAGAATAATAATATTTCCTGCAAGAAGGCGGAGGAAATTGCCGTGGAAATAGGGTTTACTCTTGAAGAAACCGGCAAGGCCATTGATATTTTGAATATTAACATTACTAAATGCCAATTGGGGCTATTTGGTTATGGTGAGACCAAAAAAATTGTCCAGCCCGCTAAAGAGGTAACGCCGGAGCTGAAAGAAAAGATTACATCAGCTCTGAAAGACGGAAAACTGTCCTGTGCCTCTGCTTGGGAAATTGCTAAGAAATTAGATGTCGCCCGTATGAAGGTTTGTGCCGCCTGCGAAGCAATGGAGATAAAGATTAAGCCTTGTCAGTTGGGAGCTTTTTAATCTTTTCAAGAGAATAATTTCAGGTAGCTATGCAGTAATTGAATCATTAAATCGGCGTTTTTGCGGGTGCCCTCAAGGATTTCTTCCATGCTTAAAGGTTCATCCAAAAGGCCGTTGCCGAAATTGTCAATAGAACAGGCGCAGGCGTAAGGTATTTCCAGTTCCAGAGCAATTGCCGCTTCATTGGCCATAGTCATGCCGACAATATCGGCAAAATTGGCCATCATTTTAATTTCCGCTTTTGTTTCCAGCCGTGGTCCTTGCGTTTGCCAGTAAGTTCCTTGTTTTATAACCTTTAAATCGCTGTTTAGCGCCGCCTTGATGATTTTTTGCCGCACTTTTTCATTTAATGATGGCGTGATATGAACAGCTTTGTTTTGATGAATAGTCGGGGTAGCAGTTAACGTAATAAAATCATCAGGGACAACAATCATTCCCGGGGACAAATTTTTCTTTAATGATCCTGTGGAGTTGATGCCCACTATTTCAGTTACCCCGATATCCTTCAGCGCTTTGAGATTAGCGCAATGATTAATTAAATGAGGTAAAATATGATTATTGGGTTTGTTTCCATGCCTTAAAATCAAGGCTGTTTTATCGGTAAGAAAAACTGAAGTCTGACCGAATTCATTTTCCATCAATTTAGCCGTGCCATTTCTTAATAAATCGCTTCTTTCCATGACTAATCTGGTGGAAATAACGCCCAAAAGACCCATATAATCTCCTTTATTATAGTTTTATAGCAAATTAATTGAAAACAGTCAAAGAAATGACTTATACCCAGTCGCATCCTTTGGCTAACTTTGTTGGCTGTGTCGTCGGCTTCCTCAACGTATAAATAATACGCCTGCGGAGCCTCCTCCTTGCTGCCGCGTTATCCTTTGGATGCAACTGGGTATTTTTTATAGTATCAGATAGCATTTGACTTTCCGGGTTCTATTATGACATATAGCTCTGCGATCACGGGTATGAACCCCAACGCAAGTTTTGTGGTTCATGCCCTCCGCTGCGCGGGATTGTTTCCAATAGCGTTTAGCTATTGGATAATTCGACTAAAAAACTTCAATACGCTTTGCTTTTGAAGTTTAAGTCTCATTACAGCTTAACAATTTCGCTAGGCCTATAGTAACCTTTAGGTTATTTGCTTTCTGAATTGGAGTTTCAACAATAAAAAAGTTGAGGAGGACGCGATAAATGAGTAGTCAATTCTTAGGTGTTGCCACTGACGATAACTTTGAAAATGAAGTTCTGAAAAGCGACAAACCAGTACTAATTGATTTTTGGGCGCCCTGGTGCGGGCCCTGTAAAGCTGTCGGACCTATTGTTGAAGAACTCGCGGGGCAATTTAAAGACAGTGTTAAGATCATGAAACTAAACGTTGATGATAATCAGAAGACAGCTGTTAATTACGGCGTGCGCAGTATTCCCACCCTCATTCTTTTTAAAGACGGCAAGGTTTTAGATACGCTCATCGGCCTTGTCCCCCAGAAAAGGCTGGAAGATTTTATAAAAAAAAGTTTATAAATCGCGAGTTTAAGGCGAGAAGGTTGTGATTTGATGTATTTAAGAATGTTCAGAAAAATGATGAAATTAAGAATAGTTTTATTGGCTTTATTACTGCCGTTAATTTTCAGCGGCTGTTCGTTTCTTAATATTTTCAGTAAACACGAAATGGCGAAGGCTTCTCCCGAAGGGCTTTATTCAAAGGCCTCAGTAGAGTATAAAGACGGCCATTATAAAAAAGCGCAGGAATCTTTCCTGCGTCTCAAGGAACAATATCCATTGCACGATTTGGCAATTTTAGCGGAAGTGGGCATCGCTGATTCCTTATACAGCGATAAGGAATACACGGAAGCGGAAAGCGCTTACAGTGACTTTATCTCTCTCCATCCTGTTAACGAAAATGTTCCTTACGCGCTGTACCAGTTGGGAATGTGTCATTACAATCAGATAGGAGCTACTGATCGCGATCAGACCGAAACAATTAAAGCCAAAAACACGTGGGAAAAACTTGTTGCGCGTTATCCGGAAAGTAAATTTTCCCCTATGGCTGAAAAACTGATTCGGGAATGTAAACAAAAACTGGCGGAACAGGAATTTTATGTGGGGAAATTTTATTTAAGACAGAATAAATATCAGGCGGCGCTCTCACGCTTTGAAAAGGTGGCACAAGACTACGCCAATGTCGGTCTTGATTATAAAATAGAATATTACATTAAGGAAACCAAGGCTAAAATTGCCGAGGAAGAGAAAGAAAAGTTAAAGGAAGAAGAGAAAAAGAAAAAGAAGGAAGAAGCGAAGATAAAGAAAGAAGAAGAGAAAAAAAGAAAAGAAGAGGAAAAGAAAGCTGCAAAAAAATAATGACACTCGCTGAGAGTGAGTGTAGCGAAACTCGAAGCGCAAGTGGAATTATCCCAGGAGCGAAGCGCCGAGGGATCAGACACTCGCTGAGAGCGAATGAAATGAATATCGAAGAGCAAGTGGAATTATCCCGCATGCGAAGCCATGTGGGATTCATAACCGTTAGTCTTCTAATTTAATTTTTCTGATAATTTTCTGCCGCGTAGTTTCGGGTTCGACGGAAGTGTCAATTATAAAATGACTATCCGCCGGCACTTCGTTAATCGTGTCAAAATCGTTCTTTTGTTCTTGAAACAACTCCCAGCGCCCGTCCGAGGCATTGTCTTTTTCCCGCATTCTTTTTTCCAGACGATTTTTGGTGATTTCATCGGAGCAGATGCATTCCAAAATATAGAAACGAACACCGAGTTTTCGCGCCATTTCCATGGCTTTCTGACGTTCAGCCCGTCTCTTGAAGGAGGCGTCAATAATTACCGCCTTACCCTGCTTTATTTTTTGCGCCGCCAGATCATAAGCCTTGTCATAGATAAGACGGGAAATATCGTCGGAATAAATACCCTGACCGAAATCTTCAAAACGCCGCTCGGTAGGCTTAATGTTGAATGAATCTTTGCGTAATATATCGGTGCGAATGATTTCCGCTCCCAGACGAGCCGTCAGCGCTCGCGCCTGATAACTTTTTCCTGAACCCATCAGTCCCGCGGTTAATATCAATACGGGCTTATCCAAACGAGTGGCGTAGGTATAAGCAAGATCAAAGTATTGCGCCGCGTTTTTTGTAATCTGTCTGCGTTCAGATTCCTGCAGTTCCTCCTGATCCAGAAGAAAACTGGTTACTTTCCCGCGCACATAAGCATAATAACAGCGATAAAAATTGAGCAATAAGGGTAAGTCGGTATCGCCGGAATGCTTGATGTAGGATTCTATAAAAGCGTCGGCGTACTGAGAATAACCGTTGAAATCAATATCCATCGTTAAAAACGCTACGTCTTCCGCCACATCGCCGCAACGAAAACGCTCGTTAAATTCGATGCAGTCAAAAATGATTATTTCATCATCAACACAAATATGTTCCAGATGCAAATCGCCGTGACAGTCTCTGATCTTATGATCGGCAACTCTTCTTCTAAAAAGGTTTTTATTTTCGGCTAGGAATTTTTCCGTACAATTCGTGATGAATTTATATTGATATTTAGGGATTGTAATATTGATGTAATTTATCGTTTCGGCGAAGTTTTCCTCGTTATTGTGACGGATGTTTTCAATATCTCCCATTTTGTCAATATGTCCGCCTGTCTGAGCGTTTTGATGAAAATCGGCAATCTTTTTGGCTACATCATCCATTACTTTTACATCGGCAAGTCCTTTGAAAAGCATTGTCTTGAGCATTCTGTCGGCAGGGAGCTTTTTCATCCGGACGGCATAATCAATAACTTCCACTCCTTCACCGAGAGTAATATTCCCTCGGTCGTTTCGTGATATAGCAACGACATCCAGATATGTTTCCGGGGCAAGGCGTCTGTTTAATCTCAGCTCTTCTTCACAGTAAAATTTCCGTTTTTCCAGACTGGTAAAATCGAGAAAATCAAAACAGACCGGTTTTTTTATTTTGTAAACAACATCACCGGCAATGAAAACATAAGAAATATGTGTTTCGATGAGTTCGATTTCTGCCGGATTGTTCGGATAAAATTCTACCCTTTTCATAGCTTTAATTAATTGGAGATGGGTCATAAAAGTATCCTCGTAAATGTTTATCCGGCAAAACAATTATTTTAATTATCTAACAATCATAAGCCGATAATCAAGGCAAAAATCACGGATATCTGCGATATCCTCCGCCTTCAGCGGGCAGGGACAAACGTCGCTATGCTCGTTTTACCACGGCGCTACGCGCCTGGCATAATTCGTCCAGCAAGCTTCAGTTCACTTTGTTTCTGAAGCTTTGGTCTCATGATCAGCGAGTGTCATTAAAATCACGCTTGCACTTGTATAGTATTCGTGATTATTTTAGACACATACAAAATGGAGAAATAAAGATGTTTAAAAAATTGCGTAAAATAGCGAAAACCAGACCTGCCGGAGTTATTATTCACTGGATTATACGGCTGTATTGCGCGACATTTCGTCTGAAAGTAGAAAATGAAGCTGAGTGGTTAAATTATCTGGAACAAGGGGGAAGGGTTCTTCTTTGCGGGTGGCATCAGCAGTTTTTTGCCGGGGTTCGCTATTTTAAAAAATATAAAAAATACCAACCCAGCTTGATGTCTTCTAAAAGTCTGGATGGGCAAATTGCCGCTGGTGTTGCTAAGCAAGTGGGGTTTTATACCGTATGGGGTTCTTCTTCTAAACGTGCCACTGCCGCTCTGAAAGAAATGATCCAAAGATTAAAGGACTACCGGTTCGCATTGCATCTTCTTGATGGGCCGCGTGGTCCCGCGGGAGTGGTTAAGCCCGGTGTAATTGCCATTGCCCATGGCGCGGGCGCCGTTATTATCCCCGGAGTTGTAATCGCTGATCGTGCCTGGTATTTAAACAGTTGGGATAGATTTATGATTCCCAAACCTTTCGCCCGTGTTACTATAAAATATTTTCCGAAAATTGAATTGCCGCCGGAAATGGATAAAGCCGAGTATGAAAATCAGAGAAAGAAGCTGGAAGAGATTATGCGGCCATATCTGAGGCTTTAGAATTGCTGTTACTTTTGTTCCAGCCATTTGGTCAGAAGCTTGGTTTCTTTTCCTTCCCATTGCGGCGAATAACGGATTTGTAAAAAGGACTCATAAAGACTGTCTATGGTTTTTACAGCGTTTTCAATAAGGTAAATTCGCTCCAGAAGACTTCCCGAAGGATCTTCCGGAGTATCCTGCCAGTCTATCACGGGCAGTTTCAGAGACTGAAAATGGAAAGAGTCAGCCTTAAGGGTAAATTCCCATTCGTTTTGGTTATGAATAAGCCTGATTCCTGCTTCCTTGACTTTTTTCCCCTGACGTATCGCTTCCTTGCCTTCTTTCAATTCGGCGTGAATGCCGTGGCAGACAACTCCCTGTGAATATTCTCCCTCGCCGGCCTCCAGAGCGATTCTTTTTAAAAAATGAAGTTCAACTTCTTCTGTGTCAGACATCTTTATTCTTCCGTTGCGTTCTTCCGATTTAAACCAGAGCCAGGTTAAAAACTCGCGGCCAATCAAAGAAGCAGCCTCTGTAGATTCAGGTTCTTTTGTTATCAGATTATTTTCCTGCGGCATAAAACGCCGGAGATTCAATGCAAAAGTTTTTTTAAACAAATCAACAAAATCGTCGGCCACCTTGTCGGCAAGCGAAGAAAAATAAATTGTTTTTTGCCCCACAGCCCAGCAAACATCGTAAAAAGAAGGTATGGCATCTAATCTGGTCAGAAGTTCCAATTTTACCTTATCTTTAATGCCTCCGGCCATTGCTTTGTTGATTCTGTTTTTGCCGCTTTCAGCGAGGAAACGTCTTTCCTCTTCCATCAGTTTGACCTTCATTAGTTTGGGAGGGATAAGCTTGCGGTCAATACGCAGTGAAAAAATAAGGTAATCGCCCAGCGCGTAATTTGCCTTTTCAAAATCGGTGTCCAATACATCGGTGAGAGAAACCCAGCCGAGCCTTTTTTCTTCTGTTGATTTGAGCGCATCCCTGTATGAATTGGTTTTAATACGGCTGCTGATGAAATTTAAAAAAGCCTGCGGCAACTGGCCATCTACATGAAAACGCGCGAAAGTAAAACTGCCTTTGAGTAAACCCATAATTAATACCTCGACGGGCTGCACCGTATATTATTAGATCCGAATATGTCAAGAATTTATGTTGGGTAATTGCACTAAAAAATCAAATATTTTATAAACGTATCCGCGGAATATTTATCCGTAGACAGCGGTTTTTTTTTATGTTACTGAGCTTCATATTTTGAGGGTTAAGTAGATGAAAATAAAAAAAATCGGCATTGTCGCCAATATTGAAAAAGAAAAGATTGCCGACCACGTAAAATCATTAAAAAAGTGGCTGGAAGAGAAAGGCGTGGAAGTCTTTCTGGAGATGGAAATTTCCCGAAAAACAGGTTTTCGTAAGGGACTTAAATGGAATGACCTGGCGCGAAAATCAGAACTTATTGTTGTTCTAGGCGGCGACGGCACGATGCTCCGCACGGCGCGTTTTGTGGCTAAGTTTAATATTCCCATTCTGGGAATCAATATGGGCAGTTTCGGTTATCTTACCGAAGTGAATTTAAATGAAATACACTCCAAGGTTGAATTAATTATCCGCGGAGTATTCCTGGTGTAGAAAAGAATGATGCTTGATGTGAGCATCAAGCATGGCAGGATCATCACCAATGTCGACGATGTTTTAAACGATGTCGTCATCAATCGCGGCAGTCTGTCCCGCATGAATGAACTGGAAATGGCGGTTAACGATAAATACCTGACGACTTATAAAGGGGATGGTCTCATTATTTCCACGCCCACAGGTTCCACTGCTTATTCGCTTTCCGCGGGCGGGCCTATCGTCTTTCCCGGGAAAGACTTGATTATTATTAATCCCATTTGTCCCCATACCCTGACTAACCGTCCGATCATCTTTTCGGAAGATTTCAATCTGAAAATAACTCTCTGGTCTAAGGATAAGGGCGCCATGTTGACTTTGGATGGACAGGAAGCTCACAAGATCGTATCCGGCGATGTAGTGACTATAAAAAAATCAAAACATGTGACAACGCTTGTTCTTTCTCCCTACCGGAGCTACGGACAGATTCTGCGTTCCAAGCTCGGTTGGGGCGATTTACCTCCAGGAGCTAGAAAAAAGAAAAATGCTTAATGAATTGAGCATTAAAAATTTTGCCATCATTGATGAACTCCATGTTTCATTCGGTGACGGGCTGAATGTTATTTCCGGCGAAACCGGCGCCGGCAAATCAATAATTATCGGCGCGGTAAGCTTACTTCTGGGCGATAGAGCGACTGCGGAAATGATCAGAACTCAAGCTGATACAGCGACCGTGGAAGCAGTATTTGATATTACCGCCAATAAACCTCTGCGGGAAAAAATTACGGAGATGGGCTTTGCCGCAGAAGAAGAACTGATTATCCGCCGGGTGATATCTCACGCGGGCAAAAACAAAGCGTTCATCAACGGGCAAATGGCGACTCTGGCTAATCTGGCTTCCGTCAGCGAGTTGCTGATTAATATTTGCGGCCAACATGAACATCAGGTAATTCTTAACGCCGAAAATCATATTAATATCCTGGATGAATTCGGCGGCTGTCTGCCCTCCAGAGTTGTGTACGCGGAAATTTATAGTCAGTATCAGCGGATAACAATTCAGATGGAAAAATTAAAATATTTGCGCAGCAGCCGTGAAGAAAAAACGGATCTGTTTAAATTTCAATTAAAAGAAATTCAGGATATTAATCCGCAACCTGCGGAAGATACGGCGCTGGCGGATGAAAAAAAGATTATTGTTAATTTTCAAAAGTTGTCCGGTTGGGCCAATCATGCCTATGATTTGCTCTATAGCGAAAAGGATTCCGCCATAGTTAAGTTGAAGGAAGTTCAGAATCAGATAAAAGAAATTAAAAAAATAGACGCTAATCTAAAACTTGCCGATACGGATATTGAAGGCAGTTTTATCGCCCTGCAGGAAGCGGCTTTGACTCTGCGTGATTACAGCAAGAACCTTTTCTTTGACTCCGAGAGGCTCACGGCCATTGATGAACGCCTTGAACTGTTAAATCGGCTCAAACGCAAGCATGGCGGTTCTATTGAAGGCGTTTTGCGCAGGAAACAGGAAATAGAGGAAGACCTGAATAAAGTATTTTCCGTGGAAGAGGAGTTGGAAAAACTGGGTAAAGAAGAAGAAAAAATCAGGGATGACTTACGGCAAAGCGCGCTCAAACTTTCTCAAATAAGAAAGCAGGCGGCGAAGAAACTGCAGGAGGCGGTGGAAAAGGAAATCCACGCGCTGAATATGCCGCACGCTTCTTTCCATGTTAATTTTAATAAATGCGCCGCTGATAAAAGCGTTGAATCATTTGATCCGACAGGAGGCGACGAGATTGAATTTTATCTTGCTGCTAATAAAGGCGAAGAATCAAAACCTTTAAACAGGATTGCGTCGGGCGGTGAATTGTCGCGAATAATTCTGGCGTTGAAAAATGTTTTGTCGCGCACCGGGTCCGTGGCGTCAATTATTTTTGACGAGGTGGATAATGGCATTGGAGGAGCAGTGGCGGAAATTATCGGACGGAAATTGAAAGATGTGTCCGAGAACCATCAGGTTATCTGCATTACCCATTTGCCTCAGATCGCCTGTTTTGGAGATAAACACATGTATGTTTCTAAAAAAGTTGTGAAAGGCAGAACGATCACATTTGTGGAAGAACTTGATAATGAACAGAAGATTGAAGAAATCAGCCGCATGCTTGGCGGAGTCAATGTGACAAAAGCAACACGAGAACATGCCCGTGAGATGATCAGTGGTTCGAAAGCGTAAAAATTCGGTAATTAAGGAGAAAGAAAATGCTGAGAAAAGCGCGCATTGATGATGTGAAAACTATTCACCGCATGATAAATTCATCGGCGGGGAAGGGCGAAATGCTGCCGCGCTCTCTGGTGGACATTTATAATTCCCTGAGGGATTTCTTTATTTATTATGATGAAGACAAATCGCAGGTTACCGGTATATGCGCGATGAATATAATCTGGGAAAATCTCGCAGAAATACGTTCGCTCTACGTGGATGAAAATTATCGAAAAAGCGGCATCGGCCGGGAACTAGTTGAAGCATGTGTTTCCGAAGCCATTACTTTGGGTCTTTTTAAAATATTTACCCTTACGTACAAAAAAGATTTTTTTATTAAATTGGGATTTAAGGAAATTGATAGGAATCTGCTGCCGGAAAAAATCTGGTCGGATTGCTTCCATTGCTCCAAGTATCCCGATTACTGTGATGAAGTGGCGATGATTGTAGAACTATGAGATACTGGTTAAAATTCTTTCCATTAATAGTAATCATTGTTTTTGTCAGTGGGTGTATGCGGGCTGTTCCGAAAGCCCCTTTAAAATCCATCGAATCATTTTCTTCCATTACCGCCGCAAATATTGATTTTGCTGATGATCTTGATCCGGCTTCGCTGGAACTGGCAATTGAACACAGTATAAATTATTATGAAAACGCGGGACGAAAAAAAGTCTATCGTATTGCGGACAGATTGGTCAGTGCACAGCAATTAAAAGAAACACTCACAACATTTAGAGCGATTCTGCGTAAAACGGGGAATACAGCCGATTTAAGCAAAAAGATTGCTGCGGAATTTAACGTTTATCGTATCGCCGGCAACGGTAACTCCAACAATGCGCTTTTTACCGGTTATTATGAACCTCTGCTCGAAGGTTCACTTACACGAACCGAAAAATACAGGTATCCGCTATATAGAGTGCCGCCTGATTTAGTCAGGAATGAAAATAATGTCGGCCGGATGAAGGATGGTAAATTTGTTCCCTACTACAGCCGCCGAGAAATTGATGTTGATGGAGTTTTACAGAGGAAAAATCTGGAGCTTGTCTGGGTGGCTGATCCGGTGGAATTGTTTTCTTTGCATATACAGGGTTCCGGCAAAATTAAACTGGAAGACGGAACCCTTTTAACAGTTGGTTTCGCGCAGACTAATGGCCGGCCTTTCCGCAGTATAACCAAATTCATGCTGGATGGCGGCAAAATAAACAGCAGTGAAGCCTCTTATCGTCATCTTTTCTTAAAGGGAAAGCCTGAGCAGGAAATTTATGATATCTTAAGCCATAATGAAAGATACACATTCTTTCGTTTTCTGGATAAGGAACCAGTTGGTTCTTTAGGCGAACCGGTAACTCCGGGCAGATCGATCGCGACCGATCCTGATTTTTTCCCTGAGGGAGCGCTGGCTTTTATCCGCCTGCGCAAACCTGTTTTTGATACCGAAGGAAATGTTAAAGAAAGAGTCAATTTTTCCCGCTTCGTGCTCAATCAGGATAAAGGTTCGGCCATTGAAGGTCCCGGCAGGGTAGATCTTTTCTGCGGGTTTGGTGAAAAAGCGGAATATACGGCCGGTACTCTTAAAGAAAACGGCGAACTGTATCTGCTACTGAAAAAGTGAATTCATTTTTATGCTTATGTAAAACTTCCTCCCTGGAATCCTTATTTTTAATTTTTTAATTTTATGCTAGGTTACAACCTGAAATCGTCATTACATGATTTGCCCTTTTATTAAGAAAAGATTCCACAAGTACTTATGTTTGGTTATTCGCAAGCATAAAAATAAACTAGTTAAAGAAAGGATATTTCTATGAACTATAGAATCCGTTCGTGGTATTATGTGCTTTGTTTAGTGCTATTTTTTATTGCTTCTATAGCCATTGCAGAAGAAACACGTAAAAACACATATCCTTTGCCTAATCATGGGAGTATTCAATTTAATGTTCAGTCAAATTGGCAAGATGACTTACTGACAGATTCAAATGGATTACCACCAACAATTAAATTTACTCAAAAATCTGGTTCCCCTTTTAAAATTTTAGTTACACCAATATGGGCTGCGAATGAATACACGCAATTACCAGATGGTAATAAATTACGTAATACTGTGCAAAGCATGGCAGACAAAGTCAAATCACAAGCAATTGAAAAAAACATAGAACTCAAGGAATTGGTGAGTTCATCAGCGCACGGATATTATTTTTCCCTTACAGATTCTGCACCAAAGCCAGGAGAATTTAAGTATCTTACCCAAGGTAGTATACGCGTTGGAGATTTGATAGCAACTTTTACAATATTGACAAATGATGGGCAAGATAGATTTATTAGCGACGGTTTGGCTTTAATGAAAAGTGCTGAACAAATTAAAGATTCAGCCACTTCTAAAATCGATGCTATTGAAATATCTGAGTTGGAAAAAGTATTTCGTGTTGCAGTACCTATTAGCAAACTTATAATGACCATTCCCCGAAGTGGTTTGTCTATTGCAAAAAACCAGTTTGGTGGATCGGCAAATCACCCTCGCTACTTCTATTTTCGTGACGCATCTAGTAAACTGGAAATTTCCGGTTGGTTTGAACCAAGTAATTTATATCCGGGTGAGGAAAAATATTTTGGAGAATTAACTAAAGTATGGAAGGCAAATGGTCTTCCTGTGCCGGAAAATGTAAAACTTCTTAAACGTAATGATTGGGTAGTTACTTCATATGATATGCCATATCGTAATTGCTATACACCCAATATTCAAGCTCATTTTGTAAAAGATAATACATGGATAAATTTACATATATCATATGAATGTGGCAGTGGGAAAAAAATGGATGATTTAATTAATTATCTTGATACTATAAAAATTATATCAAAAGATGAACAAAAAGTAGATGTCTATCTTATCCCTTTGGATGACTTTCCTTCTGGCTATGCTGTTAATCTCTCTCGAGAATTATCTAAAGATCTGTCTATATATGTTAAGAGTACTCTCGAAATGGGAACAAGTGGGCTCAAACCCTTTGAAGGGATAGATCAATATCCTGCAGAGGACATCGTGGATATGTCATCTACCGTCATAGAAAACTTACCGGAGAAGGAGCCAAATACCGTTTTTATAATTCTGACGAGAAGGGATATAAATGAAAGGGCAAGAAACTTTAGATTCTTGTTTGCTTGGCACCAAAAAGCTAAGCGAGTTTCGGTTGTTTCAGCTGCAAGAATGCTGGGTGAAATAAATGGCGAAGCAGCTAGTCCCGAGAAAATTTTCTCTAGAATCTACAAAATGACAAAACGATCTATTGGCGAGCAATATTATCGATATTCTAGATCAAGTGATATTAGAGATGTGATGTATTCACCAATAATGAACTTGGATAATCTTGATAACATGGGAACCAAGTATCTTCAGAAGAACAATCCCTAACAATGGCATGCAGCCGACGGTCTATAGCCGCGGCTGATGCCAAACGTTGCATCTTTCAAGTGGTAATCCTCAATTTGATACCTTATCGAAAACTGAGGAGTTGTAGATGTAAGTGATAAACTACAGTCAAACCAAATCAAAGGTTGTAAAGTTCAAAAATGATAAAGAAGCTATACAAAAATGTACGGCAAATATTGCTTGACAGCCATCTAAAAAGGGCATAGCTAGCTCGACGATATTTTAATGATGCCTAAATTCATGTAGTGTGGATACGGGGGACCCGAGTTACTCAGGGGCGTATTTCTTGTTCGAAGAATAGGACACTTCCTTGTCCGAGCCCGTCAGCTAACCTCGTCGGCATAAGGGGGAATCAAGAAGATATGTCTAATATTCTTCTTTTATCAATTTTCCGGTATTTGCTGTGCCTGGAAAGTGGCACACAAACATATCCTAATTACCCATCTCTTAGATCAAAGAAATTATTTTACGATTTATTGTGCATTGCGAAAATCACTGGGAGGAGGTTTCCATGACTACAGGCAACTGGTTGGCCCTTATATTATTTCCATTGATTTTAACTGCTCTGGCTTATCCCCTGGGAGAATATATGGCGAAGGTTTTCAGCGGCGGCAGAACATTTCTCACACCGGTTTTGGCTCCGGTGGAAAGATTTCTTTATAAGATATTTGCAGTAGACCCAAACGAAGAAATGTCCTGGAAAACTTACGCCCTATCTCTGGTTCTTTTTAATGTCGTAGGTATAGTGGCGTTATTTTGTTTGCAACTGATTCAGGGCTTGCTTCCCTTTAACCCGCAGAAATTCGGCGCTGTGCGCTGGGACACGGCGCTCAATACTGCCATTTCCTTCGGCACCAATACAAACTGGCAGGCTTACAGCGGCGAGCAGACGATGAGTTACCTGACTCAGATGCTGGGTTTGACCGTACAGAATTTTACTTCCGCGGCCATTGGTATTGCCGCGGTTATTGCCGTCATTCGCGGCTTTATCCGTAAATCAGCGGCGGCTATCGGTAACTTCTGGGTGGATTTGCACCGTTGTGTTTTGTATGTTTTATTGCCGCTTGTCGTGATTCTGTCTTTAATTTTGGTTTCGCAAGGCGTTGTGCAAACGTTGAGCCCTTCCATTACGGCCAATACTTTGGAGGGCGGCAAACAAGTCATCGCCGTTGGTCCCGTTGCGTCGCAGGAAGCGATCAAAGAGATCGGCACCAATGGCGGCGGATTCTTTAACGTCAATTCCTCTCATCCCTTCGAAAACCCGACACCGCTGACTGATTTTCTGGAAGTGCTGGGGCTTTTGTTAATTGCGGCGGCCCTGCCTTTCACGCTGGGAGCGATGT
Source organism: Deltaproteobacteria bacterium (assembly GCA_026388535.1). Classification (GTDB taxonomy): domain Bacteria; phylum Desulfobacterota; class Syntrophia; order Syntrophales; family Smithellaceae; genus Smithella. Next base: position 37,125 of record JAPLJP010000028.1, read on the forward strand.
TGAAAAACCGTAAGCAGGGCTTTGCCGTTTTTGCGGCCATGATGATCCTCTATCTTGCCGGATTGGGCATTTTTGCCTGGACGGAAATGCAGGGTAATCCGCTTTTGGAAAAAGCAGGCGTGGTCAGCGGGATAAATATGGAAGGAAAGGAAGTAAGATTCGGAGTTATTAATTCCGTTTTATTTGCTCATTCCACAACAGTAACTTCCTGCGGAGCTGTCAACAGCATGCATGACAGCATGATGCCTCTGAGCGGACTGGTTCTCCTGTTTAACATGGCCGTCGGTGAAGTCATCTTCGGCGGTGTCGGCACAGGCCTTATCGGAATGCTGAGTTACGCCATCCTCACGATGTTTCTGGCGGGATTGATGATAGCCGCACTCCGGAATTCATGGGCAAGAAACTGGAACTTCTGGAAATGGTTATGGCGGTGGTGATTATTATAACTCCGGCCATTTTGCTCCTTATCTTATCGAGCATTGCTATTTCCACTGAAGTGGGAATAACCAGCCTCGGAAATAGAGGGCCGCATGGGTTATCCGAAATTATTTATGCTTTTGCCTCGGCCGCCGGCAATAACGGCTCCGCTTTTGCGGGCCTGAACGCCAATACCGTTTTCTATAATCTGACAACCTCTCTGGCCATGCTGGTCGGACGGTTTTCCACGATCATTCCTGCCCTGGCGATTGCCGGCTCTCTCGCGGGCAAGAAAATTGTTCCATCAAGCGTGGCGACTTTTCCCACAACCAGCGTTCTTTTTATTATCATGCTGGTCAGTGTAATCATTGTTGTCGGCGCGCTGACATTTTTTCCGGTTTTCACATTGGGACCACTTATCGAACACCTGCTTCTGGCCATCGGCAAAACGTTTTAGTAAGTTAGAAATTATTTTCTGAGCTTTTCTTGCAGAAAATAATTTCGTTAACGCAATTATCCCGTTTAGCGGGATTGAGGTGAATGAAAATGAAATCGAAAAAAATCAATATCTGGCAGGCAAAGTTTATCTTGCCGGCGCTGAAAGATTCGCTGGCGAAACTCAATCCGCTGGTCATGGTAAAAAGCCCGGTGATGTTCATTGTGGAGATGGTAACCATCGTAACCACAGTTATTGTTATGTATGATATTGTTACCGGCAGAAGTATAGCCTTTGATTTGCAGATTACCTTATGGCTGTGGTTTACAATAATATTTGCCAACTTTGCTGAATCCCTTGCGGAAGGTCAGGGACGGGCTCAAGCCGATTCTCTCAAAAAGAACCGTTCGGAAGCCAAAGCTAAACGATTGCAAAATGATGGCAGTACAGAAACCATATGCGCGTTGCAGTTAAAAAAAGAAGACATGATTCTTCTGGAAGACGGCGACACAATTCCGGGAGATGGTGAAGTTGCCGCGGGGACGGCACTTATTGATGAATCGGCCATAACCGGGGAATCGGCTCCCGTCATCAGAGAATGCGGCGGTGACCGCAGCGGCGTGACCGGAGGCACACGTGTGCTCTCGGGGAAAATCAAAGTTCGCATTACCGCCAATCCGGGAGAGAGTTTTCTCGATCAGATGAT
>JAPLJP010000176.1 GCA_026388535.1 Deltaproteobacteria bacterium
CCGTATATCCGACAACTGAACTCTTATCACCGGTTACATCTCCGGAATTGGCGTATTTCAAAAGATGAGCCCTATTAGCGTTCATCATACGCGCCACCAGCATAGCAACTGCCATTGGCCCGCCGCCACAAGCTTCCGCGGTTCCATTTTCTAAACTTTCCAATAGTCCAACCGCGTTGCCATCGTTTAAGTGCCGCAAAACAACAGCATCCAATTTTTTCGCCATGTTATAGTTGTAAAAATGAGATAAATCGGAACTGCCCACAATCAATATTTTTTTATCATGTGTCGCCTCATATATCGCCGCCGCGAGTTCCTGACAAGTACCTGCGCCCTGATCTCCCATTACCAACGGTATAAATGAAAAACTGCCCAGCGCAACCTGCAAGAAAGGAAGCTGAATTTCCACAGAATGTTCCTGCAAATGAGCACCCGGAATGTCCGCCACTACTGGACTTATATTTTTAATTTTTTCCGCCAGGTCTTCGACTATTGGAACAATCCCCAGAGGAGTTTCATAACCACCCTTGCTTAAAATAGATACGCCATGAAAAGCAACATGGTGGCTGGGTCCAACTACAATAACCACATCGTATCTTTTCCCACGGATAAGTTTGTAAGCGTTTGCCGCAATTTGTCCGGAATAAACGTAGCCAGCATGAGGAGCTATTAAACCTACAATTTCTCCTTGTAATTCCAAATCAGGTGCCGCATTAAAAAATATTTCAATATCCCGTCTCAGAATTAATGAATTTCCTGGATACCATGAACCGGCTATTACTGATTTTCTCGGAGCATTCATTGCTGTTTCACTTAAATCGCCAGATCACCCCTTGGGTTGTATCCAAAACATCAACGCCAAGTTCGGCTAACTGTGTTCTATAGGAATCCGCTTCCTTCCAATTACGAGCGCTTCTGGCCGCTTCTCTTTTATCTATCAATTTACTTATTTCTCCTTGAGCAACCTGCTCTTCAAAATCCATTATTCCCAACACTTCGTTGATATTTTCCAGCGCTGTCATTATTTTGCGGGCACTGCTTTTATTTATTAAACCCCTAGTCAAAGGAAGATTTACTTTGCCAATAAAATTAAAAAGCGCCGCCAGCGCTCCGGCAATATTTAAATCATCATCCAAAGCCGCCGCGAAGTCATGCTTAAGATCGTATATAAGCTGATCGACTTCCGTGAAACCATCTTCGTTATCATTATTCACGGCGTTGAGCCGGCAAATGAAAGTATGAATTTTTTTAACCGTATTTCTTGCCGTCTGCAGCGCACCATCCGAATAATTAACTGGTTTGCGATAATGCACTCCCAGCAGGAAAAGACGGATATCTCTGCCGCTGTAACCATTTTGCCGCAATTGGGATAGCGGCAGCGCGTTATTGAGGGAGCGGGACATCTTTCGACCGTCAACCAAAACCAACTCGGCGTTAATCCAGTAATTAGGACCATTATATCCGGAGAACGCTTTATTGATGGCTAAAATATTTTCGCAATGAGGAAATGTTTCATCTGCTCCGCTTACGTGAATGTCATAAGACACCCCGAGATACTTATAAGAAATAGCCGCGCATTCCATATGCCAGCTCGGCCTGACATTGCCCCATATTGTCTTATAATAAATTCCTCTTTTTAATTCCCTCAAACTTGATCTCTTCAGCAAAGCAAAGTCCGCCGGACTATCTTTTTCATAATCGTCAAGGTCAATGGATTTGCTCTGTCTGGTTTTCCCCAAATCGATATTGGAAAGAAGACCGTAATCGGCCAATTTTGAAATGTTGTAATAGACTGAATGTAATTTTTCGTAGGCGTAATTCTTATCCACCAATTTCTCAACAATCTTGAACATCGTTTCAACATTTTCTGAAGCTTTAACATAAATATTATCTTGACTAATATTTAGAAACCGCGCGTCTTCCATAAAAATCTGTAAATATTTATCGGAATAATCGGCAAGTTCCGTGGCCGCCTTTTCTGAACCTTTAATTGATTTGTCGGAAGAATCGACAATATCCAAAACATGTTTTACCTTGTAGCCCTTGTAAATCAAATAACGGCAAATTAAATCGGATACTGCCAGACGCCGGTAATTTCCCAAATGAGGCGCGTCATGAACCGTAGGCCCGCACGTATGCATGCTTACCTCATCAGTTTTAACCGGTTTAAAAAGGTTTTTCTTGCGCTTTAAGGTATCGTAAAGATTAAAAGTGGATATTTCTTTTTTAAATGCGAACAACTCCGTACTTAAATATCTCTCCCCGCTGTCCGGAAAAATAACAACAATCAACCCTTCTTCCAAAAGCTTCGCTTTCTGAGCGGCAACAAACATGGCCGCTCCTGAACTCATTCCCGCCAATATACCTTCTTCGCGAGCGATTCTCCGGGACATCTCGAAAGCGTCTTCATCTAAAATATTCACCTTTTCATCAAGACTGTTTTTATTAAATATTCCCGGACGGTAGGATTCCCGCATGTTTTTCAAGCCTTGTATCTTATGCTGAAGATAAGGCTCAACACCCACTATTTTAATTTGCGGGTTAAGTTCCTTGAGCCGTTTCGAAATTCCCATAGCCGTGCCGCTGGTGCCGAGACTGGATATCACCATAGTAACCGCGCCGTCAGTTTGCTCCCAGATTTCCTGCGCGGTACCGTAATAATGGGCGGCAACATTGTCCTCATTATTAAATTGATCTGTGCCGAAATATTTTTCAGGATTTTCTCGAAGCATTCTGTAAGCTACTTCAATGGCGCCATCGGTGCCTTGAGCAGCCGGAGTAAAGTGCAATTCTGCTCCCATGGCCCGCAGAATCTTTTTTCTTTCTTCACTGGCCGATTCCGGCATCGCCAGGCACAACTTATAACCTTTCACCGCCGCGATCATTGCCAAACCTATGCCTGTATTGCCGCTGGTTGCTTCTAAAATAATTTTTTCGTGGTTTAATTTTCCCCTCTTTTCCGCATTTTCAATCATGAATAACGCGGTGCGATCCTTAATGGAACCACCAGGATTGGCGCTTTCCACTTTAGCAAAAATTTTTACTTTTTTATTGGGATTAAGCCGGGAAATTTCCACCAGGGGAGTGTTGCCTATACCCTCAATAATACTTTTATAAAGTCTATGCATAGATTAAATCCTGTAAAATAACAAAAACAATGTCGTAAATCGGGAGATATAAAATTATGCCGGCAAAAGCACACCGGATAAGAAATCGATTAACTATCCATTTTCAGCAAGGGAACTTTAATGAATTGAACGCCTTCTTCTTTTAAATTTTCTTCCTCTTGCGGCGTGCTTGTCCCTTTGATATTTCTTTTTTCCTCATCACCATAATGTATCTTTAAGGCAATTTCGGCAAATTTATCACCCACATCTTCAAAATTCTTATCTATATACTTATGTAACATTTTCAGGGCGCCGGCCGGAGAAAGTTCCCTTTCCTGAAGCTTGCCTGCCGCCCGCGAATCCTTCCCCATAATTGTAATTGAAGAAGGAATCATTTCAATATTTGAACTATTACAGACAGGACAGGAAACCAGCTTTTGTGAATTTTGTAAAATCCACGCCTGCTGATCTTTGAACCAGCCTTCGAATGTATGCCCCTTGTCACATTTCAGATCGTAAATAATCACCAGCCTGTTATCCTTTTCAAAATTAATTTTAGTTGTTTTATAACATGCCCTTGAATAAAAAACAATTGCCTATATAAATTAAAGAAAGTCCTGAATATCTACAATAATAAGAAATGAGTGAAAACTGAATAAAAAAGTGGACAATTGGAAATAAATTTTATATCTTCCATGCGGTGTCGGGATGTGGCCCAGTTTGGTAGGGCACTGCGTTCGGGACGCAGGGGTCGCGCGTTCAAATCGCGCCATCCCGACCATTTTATTTACTTTCGCAATGTAATAATTTATCAACCGCTAACGACGGAAGCAAGTTTAAATATCGGCAGATACATAGCTATTATCATGCCGCCAACAATCCCTCCTAAGAAAACCATCATTACCGGTTCCAAAAGAGCGGTCATAGCATCCACGGCAGAATCAACTTCATCGTCATAAAAACTCGCAATTTTACTGAGCATCGAATCCAAGGCACCCGTAGCCTCGCCCACAGAAATCATTTGTACAACCATGGGAGGGAAAATTCCTGTTTTATCTAGTGGTTCCGCTATAGACTGGCCTTCACTAATGCTCTGACGTGTTTTTAACAAGGCATCTTCAACAACTACGTTACCGGAGGTTTTACTCACAATGGTCAAACCTTCCAAAATAGGCACACCGGAACTCATCATTGTTGATAAAGTTCGTGAAAACTTGGCTACAGCGACTTTTTTTAACAATTCCCCGAAAATCGGAGCTTTGAGAATCAATGAATCAACAGTCCAACGCCCTTTCTCCGTTTTATAAAACCTTTTAAAGGCGATGAAAATAACAACGAATATAGCGACTATAAATAAAAAGTATTTTTGTGTAAACTCACTCATAAAAATTAAAGCTGCAGTAGGCGCGGGCAGTTGTCCTCCCATACCTTCAAACATTTTTTTGAATACAGGAATAACCTTAAGAAGCAATATAGAAACCACAGAAATGGAGATAACTAGAACAGCCGCGGGATAAGTCATCGCGCCTTTTACCTTTGCTTTCAACTTCATCGCTTTTTCCATGTAATTTGAAAGACGTTCCAAAATAACATCCAATATACCGCCGGCTTCTCCAGCGGCAATCAAATTCACAAAAAGTTCATCAAATATTTTGGGGTATTTCTTTAGAGCATTTGTTAAACTGGTACCGCCCTCTATATCTTCTTTTATTGACCGAATAATTTTAGAAAAAGCTTTGTTTTGCTCCTGTTGAGCTAAAAGATCCAAACATTGAATAAGCGGAAGGCCAGCGTTTATCATTGTAGAAAAAACCCGGCAAAAAACAACTACATTTTTTTCCTTAATTCTTTCTTTTAAAAAAGGTAAGTATTCAGCAAGATCTTTGGGTTTTTTTCTGACTTCAATAGTTTTAAATCCTTGCCGGCGTAAAAGACCACGAACAGTAACTTCGTCGGCCGCTTCCATCTCTCCTTTTTTGATTTCATCTTTTTTGGTTACAGCTTCCCAAATAAAAACTGGCATATTGAAATCCTTTCTTTACATTGGAATAACTTTGATCCATGTTTTAACATTGTAAAACAGCTTCAATATAAATTCAACAAGTTAAATTAACCTTTCTTATTTTTTAATTTTCTTCGTTTGACTGCGTTGACAAAATATTTCATATTGAATAATACCCGCGGCCACGGCAACATTCAAGGAATCAAAGTTTCCCGCCATGGGGATGTTTAGCAAAAAATCACATTTCTTTTTCACTAATGGTCTGATGCCTTTTGCTTCTCCCCCTAATACAAGAACTACTGGACAATTAAAATCCATCTTTTGCAAATTGCTTCCATCATGAGCTTCTGCACCAAAAACCCAGAATCCTTTATCTTTTAAATAATCAATGGTTTGCGATAAATTTATCACTCGGGCAACAGGTATTTGCTGGACGCTTCCGGCGGAAGTTTTATAAACGGCAGGAGTAACCTGAGCAGACCTGTCTTCCGGAATCACCAAACCGTTTGCGCCCAAACAATGGGCGGTACGAATAATAGCCCCCAGATTTTGGGGATCCATTATGCTGTCAAGGACTAAAATCAGATCAAAATCAGAAGATTTGTTGCGGTTTTTTATTAACACATCTAAATCTGCGTAAACAAAAGCTTTGCGCAGACCGATAACTCCTTGATGCGCGGTATTTCCCGCCAATTCATCCAGATATTTTCGCTGGTAAAACTCAACAGAAATCATTTTCTGCCGGGCAATTTCAATTATTTCTTTTACGGAAGAGCCGCCCCTTCCGGAGGCAATGATAATTTTTTCCCATCCGCCTTCCCGCTGCTGTAGGAGAGACCTAATGGAATTTATACCGTAAATTACCTCCATACTCCGCTTTCCATTTTCTTGAATGAATCATTTTCCCGCCAAACCAGCAGAAATTTCTTGAACAATTTCGTGACAGGCTTTCAAAGGATCTTTGGCTGTGCGAATCGGTCTGCCTACAACAATATAATCGGCACCTGTGTTAATGGCATCGTAAGCGCTGAGTGTTCTCTTTTGATCGTCTTTTATTGTAGCGTTCGCGCTACGGATTCCCGGCGCCACGATGATAAATTTTCCGCCAAGATTCTCCCGCAGTAAAACGATATCCCGCGCTGAAGCCACCACACCCGACGCGCCCGCGGTTTGCGCCAATTTAGCCAGACGAAGCACCATTTCATCGGTGTTTTTGGAAAATCCAATCTCAGCCAAATCAGTATTATTCAAACTTGTGAGTACCGTGACTGCCAAAAGAATCGGCCTCGTCCGGTCAAGTTTATCGGCACAAGCCCAAGCGGCGGAAACTGCTTCCTTAATCATCTGCCCGCCGCCCGACGCATGAACATTAAACATATCAACATTTAATCTCACAGCGGATTCAGCTGCGCGGGCAACAGTGTTGGGAATATCATGAAATTTGAGATCCAGAAATACTCTCTGATCTCTTTCTTTGATGCTCTCAACTATTTTCGGTCCGACGGCAGTAAACAATTCCTTGCCTACTTTGAACATTCCGACGTGGCCAGAAAGGAGCTCCACCCAAGACAAAGCATCCTTATAATTGTCAGCATCAAGCGCGAATATCAGTTTATCAATAGCCGCTTTATTCGATATATTCTTCATCGCCGATGAACTCAGAACTATCTGGAATTGGTTTGAAATCTTCTTTTGTTCCGTTCAAGTATTCGGGATTGGCGTAAACAACCTTGCCTGTGGCAATTTCGCGCAGGGCCCGCACGATTTCTCTGTTTTTACAATCTACTAACGGCACGGATCCTTTAAGCAACTGGTGCGCACGCTTTGATGCCAGAGATACCAGCCCAAACCTGGTTTTGGCAACAAGCAATGAATCTTCTATTGTAACTCTCGCCATTGATTTAATTTCTCCTTAAAATATATTATTTTTTTTAATCACGGGTATGAACCACCAAGCAAGCTGCTGGGTATCATACCCTCCGCTTCGCGGGATAATTCGACCTGTAAGCATCAGTGCACTTCGTTTCTGAAGCTTGGGTCTCATTACAACATTCCAATTCCGCTGCGTCGCAGATGACCTTTAGGTTACTTCGCTTTCGGAATTGGAGTTTCACGAATAAATTGTTTAATTTCATCTTGCAGCCTGCTTCTTTTGCATTTCTGGGCTACATAAATCGAAATTAATTGATTAACGGCTGTTTCCAAATCTTTATTAAAAATCGTATAATCATACCACGAAATTTCTTTTAATTCACTTTCTGCTTGATCGAAACGACTTTGTATAACTTCATCAGTTTCGCAACCGCGTCCTTCCAATCGTTTTAACAGTTCGGAACGGGACGGGGGAAGCACAAAAACATAAACACCACCCTTAAACTTCTGCTTTATTCTTCTGGCGCCCCTCGGCTCGATATCCAGCAGTAAATCTTGACCATCCTGAAGAAACCCTTTCATGGCTTTTACGGAAGATCCATACAAATGGCCGTAATTTTCAACCCACTCGACAAATTCACCCTTATCAATGCGCGCCTGAAATTCCTCGCGGGAAATAAAATGATAATCTTTTCCATTTATCTCATTTGGGCGCGGAGGCCTTGATGTATAGGAAACCGAAAATTTAATTTCAGGACAAGCCTGCATAAATCTTTGACAAATAGTACTTTTCCCGGTGCCGGAGGGCGCGGAGACAACTATAAATAATCCTTTGGCCATAAATTACTCTATGTTTTGCGCTTGCTCGCGCAATTTACCCAATTCACTTTTAACTTCAATCACCTGACGAGTTATTTCCACATCGCTGCTTTTCGAACCAATTGTATTAATTTCGCGATTCATTTCCTGCAGGAGGAAATCGATTTTTCTTCCTTCGGTTCCCTCGCTTTGCAACAATGTCCCAAACTGACCGATATGGCTATGCATCCGCACTATTTCTTCCGTGATATCGGTTCTTTCCGCCATAAACGCGACTTCTTGAGCAAGACGGGCTTCATCAAGCGAATATGTATCTGTTAATTCTTTAATTCTTTCAGATAAGCGCTTTTGATACTCAACAACAACCTGTGGCGCGCGTGACTTGATATTTTCCAGAATTCCCGTAATCGCCTTGAGTCTCATTTCCATATCCTGAAACATGGCAAGACCTTCCTCCTGCCTCATATTGCTTAGCATCGACAGCGATTCCAGAAATGTTTTTTCCACCTGATTCAAAAATTCAGGACTCAGTTGTACCTCCGCCGGAGAATTAAAAATATCACGAAAACCAGCCAAAGTCTTCAAAGTGATCGAAGATTGCAGATTGAATTCCTCTTTTAAACGGCTCAAAACATCAAAATAATTACGAGCGATTTCCAAATTCAAATTAACTTTGGAAGCATCCGCACCTTCTCCCTCCAGCCGGATGAATACCTCGATGCGTCCGCGTTTGAATCTTTCACTGATTCTCTTTTTGAACTCCGCTTCCAGAGGAAAAAGCGCAGAAGGCGTGCGCAGGAATATTTCCAGAAAACGATGATTTACGGATTTAGCCTCCACAATAATATTTCTGCCCTCTTGAACTGTTTCTACCCGGCCATAACCGGTCATGCTTTTTATCATTTATACACCATACACCAATTTAATAAACATTGCGGATTTATATTATTACTGGTCCGCCATTTTTAACTGCAATAAATATTTCGCCCTGATATTGCTCAACATTAAAAGTTGCTTTTCATCCGCATAATCCGGATAAGTCCAAGGCAGAGAGCAAAATTTCTTTCCCTGATAGACTAAAGTCAAGTCGGCATAAATCCCATCCCGCAAATAGGGCCGGTGAGTGTAAGCCTTGCCTGTGGCTAAAATCAAATGCGCCTTGGATATATAGCCGGGATCAATATTTACCTGCCGCCGCGAATCCGATGCCGATTTATTTTCAATCTCATTTGTCGCCAGCTTAATATCGGGTAATACGTCCGGCGGGATTAACTTTTCCATAGCCAAAAAGCGCCGGACAAGATTTTCACCCATTTCGGGAAAATAATAACTCGTATAATCAAATGGCATTATCGCGCTTATGAAATCCGGTTGTCCGTAAGCATCAGATAAAATTGTTATCGTCTCGTTTAATCGCGCGACCTCTGTTGCAAAAATACTGAAGACCAATTTTACCGGTTCCGTCGGATTTGGTTTGCTCATAACACTTCTATCAGTTCTTTCTGCGAAACTGTGGCCGTGCCGATTTTTCCGACCACAATACCTGCGGCCAGATTAGCCAGACATGTTGCTTCCTTCATATTGGCCCGCGCGGCCAGGCCAAGAGCTAGCATACCGATAACTGTATCACCGGCACCAGTCACATCATAAACTTCCTTGGCCTGAGCCGAGAAATGAGTATGAACAACTTTCCGGCCATTTTCAAAAAGACTCATCCCTTCTTCTCCCCGTGTGATGAGCATTGCTTGAAAGGCATACTTCTTTAAAAGAGATTCGCTTAATCGCTGAATATCGTCGGCATTGGTTATTTCCATGCCGGCAGCACGCTGGGCTTCATGATGATTGGGAGTAATCACATGCACCCCTTTATATATGGAAAAATCGCTTTGTTTAGGATCAAGACAGATAAATATCTTTGAATCCTCCGCTATTTTCTTTATTCCCTCAATAAGCTCCCTGGAAATAACTCCCTTGTTGTAATCGGAAATAACTATCGCCCCTATTTTTCCGCGTAATGATTTTACATATTCCAGAATTTTATTGGTGCTGGATTGAGGAATGGGCTTTCTGTTTTCCTTGTCAAAACGAACCATTTGCTGTCCGTGCGCAACAATTCTCGTTTTCAGAGTAGTCGGACGTCCCTTTTCCACAACGACGCCTTTTGTTTCGATTTTCCGTCTGCGCAATTCCATAAGCAATTTCTTCCCGATATTATCTGCGCCAATAACCCCGGTGACATAAACTTTACCACCCATGGCATAAATATTATTGAGTACATTGGCGCAGCCACCCAGCAAAATACTGTCTTTCTGAACATCAACAACCGGCACGGGAGCTTCCGGCGAAATACGTGAAACATTTCCCCAGATAAAATGGTCAACCATTACATCCCCTACCACAAGGACTCCCGCATGGGGGAAATTAGCAATAATTTCCAACGCTCTTTTTTTTGTCATAATTCTGTACACTGTTTGAAAGTAACCCCTGAAAAGAATTAACGCTGAAAATTAAAAAAAGCGCCTATCGCGCCTGCGTTAAAAAAGTGGCGTAATACTATTACCAAGACCTTAATTTGTCAAATGTTTTCTAAAAACAGAAAATATCCGCAAGAATATAATTCATCCGCTTTTACGATTATCTTGACATGTCAATAATATCCTCCATATACTTATTTCCTGAAAGAACAATTATCTTATGAATTCCAATTATTCAGGAAAAATTCTTCAAAAGCATTTAAAAAGGATTAATCATGTTAAATGTTGAACAATTTCGCTATGGAACAGACAATTTCGCCTACATAATTTACGGAGAAAAACAAGCAATGGCCATAGACGGCGGAGCATGGAAAGAAATACTGTCTTTTCTGAAAACCAATAACCTATCGCTTGAGTTTGTAACCAATACCCATTCGCATTACGATCACACATCAGGAAATGATCATTTACTCAAAGCGACTCGCGCGCGTTTTTTGAATTCCGTTGCCCTTTCTGACAACCATAGAATTATTATTGATGCAGAAAACGTCATGGTTTACCGGACTCCCGGACACACAGATGACTCTATTTGCTTCCACGCAGGCGATATTTTGATCACCGGCGACACTCTCTTCAACGGAACCATTGGCAATTGTTTTTCCGGAAACCTGAAAAATTTTTGTTTATCCATCAAACGGCTGATGGACTTGTCTGATGAAACTATAATTTACGCCGGACATGATTATATCCGCGATTCTCTTGCCTTCGCGAGTCATCTCGAACCAGACAACAAAGACATCGAAATCTTCCGCGATTCTCACAATTCCAATATTACAATACATTCGACCATGGCTGAAGAACGCAGAATAAATCCTTATTTGAGATTCAACGAAGATGCCATCATTAATATCCTCAAAGAAAAACATCTTCCCCACTCCACGGAATGGGAACGCTGGGAATCGTTGATGTCTATTGAATAAAAATATGCATATGTTTTTCTCCTGTTTGCAAGAATATAATAATATAAGTTTATCAACATATTCATTGACACACTCAGCATATTCCTTTAAAATTCACACCTCTACCAGTACGGCGCACTTTCAATAATCCACAAAGCGCAGAAGGAATGGAAAGAATGAAGACAGTGGAAAAAGAAAAAATAAACTCAAAACGCAAAACGTCTGCGACTTCCGTGCGACCGTTAATTGTCAGAGCTTCAAAAACGTCAAAAAATATTCCCGTTAAAAAGCATAAACCAGTCATAAAGCTTAAAACTTATGAAAATGATGATTGGCTGCAGAAATCCAATCTGCTTTTCAAACATAATCCAGCCTGCATGGCGCTGATCAATCTGCCGGATAATATATTTATTGATGCTAATGAATCTTCTTTAAAAACTTTTGGTTTTACGCGTAAGGAAGTTATTGGAAAAACCAGTGATGAGCTGAACATATTTGTGCAACCCCAAAAGCGTAAAGAGGTTGCCGACCAACTGCAAGTGCAAGGCTATATTGGAAATATAGAGTTGCAGGTCCGACGCAAAGACGGAACGATTCTCGACGGACTTTTTTCGGGGGAAATCATCGAACATCACGGTAAAAAGCATTTTCTTATTGTTATGATTGACATGACTTCCCGGAAGCTTTCTGAAAAAGCTCAGCGCGAAAGCGAGGAAAAATACCGGACTATTCTCGAAAATATTCAGGAAGGCTACTTTGAGGTTGATCTTGCCGGAAACTTTACATTTTTCAGCGATTCAGTTTGCCAAATACATGGCTACTCCAAAGAAAAATTGATGGGAATGAATAACCGGCAGTACATGGATAAAGAAACAGCGAAAAAAGTTTTTCAGACGTTAAATAAGGTATACCGCACGGGAGAACCTCTTAAATATTTCGATTGGCAGATTATAAGAAAAGATGGCTCTAAAAGATTTATCGAAGCATCTGTCTCGTTAAAAGAAGATTCATCAGGCAAGCCCGTTGGATTCCGGGGGCTTCTGCGCGATATCACCGAACGCAAAGAAACGGAGGAATTACTCAGAAAAAGCGAAGAACAGTACCGCCTGCTGGCAGACCATATAAAAGACCAGGTCTGGCTCATGGATCTGGATTTAAAGGTAACATACGTAAGTCCATCAGCGGAAAAATTACTGGGATACACTCTTCAGGAGCTTATAAAGCTTCCATTAGATAAACTTCTCACGCCAACATCCATAAAAACGGCCCGCGATTTCTATTCAACAGAACTGTCCAAGGCGCTGGCAGCACCGCCAACCTATTCACTACAGCGTTTGCTGGAACTGGAATTCATCTGTAAAGACGGCCGGACTTATTGGAGCGAATGCGCTTTCAGTTTTATCCGCAATGAAAAAGGAAATCCCGTTTCAATCCTTGGTGAAGGCAGAAATATTACCGAAC
>JAPLJP010000118.1 GCA_026388535.1 Deltaproteobacteria bacterium
GAGCAGGCCTTGCTGACGCCCATCACTCCTTCCTGCAGGGCATGCAGTAGAAATCCGGCGGAGAGCATTCCGCTCTGAACAATCAGGCCGACATTGCCGCCTCTTAATATGTCCGGCCACACTGCGGAATGAATAAAAGAAAAAACATGAGTTTTATTGGCATCAATAAAGCCCATGCAGTTGGGGCCCCACAATCTTATGCCTGCCTTGGTCGCGTTTTCCAAAGCTCGTTTCTGTATTTTAGCGCCTTCAACGCCTGCTTCATTTAATCCGCCCGATTCGATGATTATTCCTTTAACTCCCTTTTTGGCGCATTCGTTTATTATGTGCGGCAGTTCTTTGGCAGGAATGAAGTATATGGCCAGGTCAATGTTTCCGGGAATCGAAGCAATGTCCGGATAGCAGGGGAGACCTAAAATTTCAGTGTAATTTTTATTGACAGGATAAATCTTTCCCCGAAATCCGGCGGTAACGTTTTTAATTATATGATAGCCGCCTTTATTTTTATTATCGGAAGCTCCAATAATCGCGATACTTTTTGGATTGAAAAAATAATCTAACATCAAAATTCTCCCAAGTCTTAATCTATAAAGATTCATCAAAATCCCCCTCTTTTCTAAAGAGGGGTTGGGGGAGATTTTATATATTGAATCAATTTAAAAATCCCCCTTGATCCCCCTTTATTAAGGGGGAAAATCCGTGTCAATGACACATTTCCTATTTCACTTCAATACTACAAGCGCGTCAACAGCAACCGGCTTGTCTCCGCAGATAATCAGCGGATTAATATCTATTTCGGCGATGGAATCATATTTGATTCCCAGATCTCCAACTCCCACAAGTGCCTTGGCAAGTGATTCTCTATCCACGGCAGGGCTTCCTCTGAATTCGCCGAGCAATTTTTTAGTTTTGATTTCGTCTATCATTTCCAATGCATCTTCTTTGGTAAGAGGAGCAACGCGGAAGGTTACATCCTTAAGCGCCTCAGTAAAGACACCGCCCAAACCGAACATAACGCACGGTCCGAAACTAGGATCACGAGAAAGACCGATAACAAACTCGCGCGACCCCCTCACCATTTTCTCGACAAGCACTCCGTCAAGATTTTTCACTTTATTCGTAAGTTCATCAAAAACTTGCGCCACTTCTTCAGAATTGCTGATGTTGAGCGCTACCATGCCGGCTTCTGTTTTATGGGCGAGTTCGGCAGAGCATCCTTTCAGGACCACAGGATAACCCATTTTTTCGGCCTCACCAACGGCTTCATCTTTTGTTTTGACGAGAGCCGCCGCCGCGACAAAAACGCCCGCTGATTCGATCACCAGCCTTGATTCATATTCCGAAAGTGTCTTTTGTCCTCTGGCAATTGCTTGTTTAATTATTTTTAACATATAGTCTCCTCAAAAATTGACCTGTAGTCATTAGTTTATTTTACCAAACCTTGTCAAGAAGTTATTAGTGAGACTCTCTGAAAACGAGCATAGCGAAGTTTGAAGAGTTAGTCGAACTATCCCCGCAGCGAAGCGAATGGGGATTTGAGACTCTCTGATAGTGAGACCCAAGTTTCAGAAGCGTATAACCTAAATACCCTGAAGGGCACCATGGGGTCACTATAGGCGCAGCGGAATTGTTAAGCTGTAATGAGACTTAAACTTCAAAAGCAAAGCGTATTGAAGTTTTTTAGTCGAATTATCCAATAACTAAACGCTATTGGAAACAATCCCGCGAAACGGAGGGTTTTATACCCGTGATAAACAATATTTCATTGACATACATGACTGTTCTTCCTATACTTTCCATCCATCAGAAGCAATATTATCCTGTATCGCTAATGGCTATGACCGCTGATAGCATTATGGCGGCTATACCCGCCAATTTATATGTAGTCGATAAAACTAAGGAGTGGAAAATATGGAACCGGACAAGAAAAAAGGAATTGCCGCCTCAATCAAAAATTTTTTTCAATCGGGTTTTATGAAAATCCAGACAAATATCATGGAAACCATGGGCTTGGGCAAAGTTGCAACAATCAGCGCCTTGATTTTGATTGCTCTGGTCACCGTATTGATAGTTTTCTTGTTTGTTCGTTCAGCTCCGCCTAAAACTATCATCATGACAAGCGGTGATGATAACAGCATGTTTTATAAAATTGCCGGTAAATATGCCAAGGTATTGGCACGCAATGGCGTTAAGCTTAAAATTATCAAGTCTGAAGGGTCGCTGGAAAACTTACAAAGATTATCCAATCCTTCCTATCGCGTTGATGTGGGCTTTGTTCAAGCGGGATTAGCCAAAGACAAAAAAATTGAAAAGCTGGTTTCGCTTGGCAGTGTTGCCTATGAGCCGCTTTTTGTTTTTTATAGAGGAACCAAGCCCGTGGAACTTCTTTCGCAATTTAAGGGTAAAAAATTGGCAATAGGTCCGGATGGAAGCGGTACAAATTATTTGGCTACAGCATTGCTGTCGATGAACGGAATAGAGCAGGGGGAGTTAACGGAATTAAGGGAAATGGACGACGAAGAAGCAGCACAGGATTTGCTGGCCGGAAAAGTTGATGCCGTTTTTTTTATGGCGGATTCAGCTTCCTCCGGGATAATGCGCAAGTTGCTGCACGAGCCGGGAATCCATCTTGTTAATTTTACACAGGCTGATGCCTATACGCGCCGTGTCGGTTATTTGAATAAATTAGTGCTTCCCAAAGGAGCAATTGATTTTGGAAAAAATGTGCCGGATCAGGATATCCATTTAATCGCCCCATCAGTTGAACTCATCGCACGCGATGATCTGCATCCGGCTCTTTCTGATTTACTTCTGGAAGCGGCAAAAGAAATTCATGGCCGGGCGACTCTTTTTCAGGGCAGGGGAGAGTTTCCTGTTCCGCTGGAGCATGAATTTCGCATCAGTGACGATGCCACCCGCTATTATAAATCGGGGAAAAGTTTTCTGTACAGATATTTCCCGTTTTGGATGGCGAGCCTCATCAACCGTATTCTGGTTGTTTTTTTACCCATTGTTTTAATATTAATTCCGGGAATGCGTGTCATACCTGCGATCTATCAATGGGGGACAAAAATGCGTATCTACCGATGGTACCGTCAATTGCTGGCCCTTGAGCAGAATATTATCGCCCGAATGGATGCAAATAAACAGAAAGAATTACTGGCGCGTCTTGATCAGATAGAACAAGCGGTGAACAACATGAAAGTTCCGGCATCGTTTGCCGATCAATTTTATGTGTTGAGAGGCCATGTCGGGTTTGTCCGTGCAAGGCTTTTGGAACGCGGAGCCGCAAACTGAATTAATCACGTGCGCCAAACTACATTCCAATTCGTCATTCCCGTCGGGAAGTAAAAGGGGACGATTCTATTTATTATATATTCCTTGATTCTTATCAGCAGTAAAGGCTTCGGTGTTCCGGATTCATTCTCTCGAATTCATCCCTTGCCTCATCAGGCGTCAACACTACCTTTTCCCCGTTAGCCCGTTGAACCACACATCCCGAAGAGGTAAGCAACCGGTAATTTTTACTAGTCTCCTTCTTATTTCCCCAGCAGATATAACAGCAGTTGCCGCAGGTAAGCCTTATATTCATTCCGTTCAGCGGACCAGCGGCGTAGCCGCCCGGAGAAGGAAGCTGTGGCCATTTGGCGTAATTGCCGATGGCGCGGAACATGGTCTGTAAGACATCTTCCTTTGATTCAGGTACCACGTAGCGCCCCGGCGACCACGTTGACCACTTGCCGCTCTTGTGCAGGCCGGTGAATCCACCGCACACAAACATACAACGCGTGCAGTCGTTTCTGCGGGCAAAGGAAAAAGTCTTTCCTCCCAGGACTACAGTGTCTTTCTCATCTTTTGAAAACATGTTTCCCACGCAGGATTTTACGCAGATCTTGCAATTGTCGCAAAAAGAATCTTCCTCCGGAAGGGGATCGGTGGGATTGAGGTCCGCCGAAGTCACAATAGTTCCCAAAATAATGGCCGTTCCGTATCCACGTATTCCAACATTGCCGGACCAGCCGAAGGAACCCAGCCCCGAAGCGACAGCAACATAGCGGTGGGAAATATCCGGATGCATAAGCAGCTGCCAGCCTTCCAAATCTGTGCGATACTTGTTGTTGCCGTGGACACGCACTGATGGATGCCCCATATCTGTGAGCCAGATCGCGCATTCCTTGGAAATTTTGGATGAAAGAATGGATTTATTGATTTGCTCTTCATCGTGGCCCAAACGTTCTTCCTTGGCCAGGTACGATCGAATCTTTCCGCGCTCGAGAGGCAGGGCAAAGCTTATCGCAGAGCGTGCTTCCGGCAACTGGTATGTCAGATCCGAACTTGGCGGGCCGCCGGCAAGGCTCTCCTTCGTGGCGAATCGGACTTTTATCGCACCTTTTTCAAGCAGAAATTCCTCAATCAATTTTTCCAGCGACATTTCACAGCCCCTCCTAATATTTTGTTTTCTTTGTACCCGATTGACTTATAAAAATCAACCTCTCGGAATAAATAGGGCGCTGGCCCCATTTATAGGCCAAAAGGCCATAACTACATTAAATCTTCGATTTTCATAACTGCAAGTTTATGTTACGGTGCAGCAAATAATCACTAAAGTAATATTGCACCATTAATCCTATCAGTACAAGCGGGAGATAATATTGATAAATCGAATACTGATGTACGAGATATCGTTAGAGACGGCATTATTTATACTGATATTATTCATTGTTTTATTCAGCTTTCTGCAGATTGTATTATATATCTTTACTCTGTGGAAACAGTCAAAGCGTAAGAATGTACCGGAAGCAATACCGGAACAGAAACCGAAAGACAACGATGTTTTTAAAAGTTTGGGAAAGGATTTTTATTTCAAACCGTCATCAAACAGGCTAAGAACACTTGCGGCTGCTCTTTTCGGTATATCTCTGCTACTGTTCATGGGCATGCTTCCTGTTATAATGGGCAGTAATTCCCGTCACCAATTGTCTTCTGAAATGCATCCATGGCTGAAATATTCCGCAGGGTTAATATTTTCCGCAACGGTTATTGTTTTTGCATTGTTGTGGCGTAAGGAATTCACATTTATTGAAAACAGAAGTATACAGAAGACGGAGAATTTTCCAAGCAGATTACTGAGGTTTTTTCTTCATAACAGAATAATATGCGGTCTTTTAAGCTTAATACTGTTTTTTACCGCTTTTGATTTGATAATATTCAAAATCACCAATAGCGGATTTTTCATAACAGTTTCGTTTATCTATGCCTTTGTTTTCCTGTTGCTGGCCATTGTAAAGAAGAAGCCCTTTCATTCCTGAAAATTATACCAGGCACGAAGTGCCGTGGTACGACGAACTCGACGAGCTTTCCAGTCAATAAATTCTTGACATGCAAAATACCGCCTCTTATACTCACACCTGCTAAAAGGAAGTTCTTATCAGTTTTGCTCTACGAAAAGATTACTTGATATAAGGAGGGAACTATGAGTGCTGGGAAGAGGATTTATTTTGCTTTTATAGCTTTTTCATTTTTATGCATCGTCCTTTGCACCTTTCAAACTGGAATGGCACTAGCCGGGGTGACCAAGGTGGTGCCACCAATTCGAAACAAAAACATCAAGGTCTTATGCAGTTGCACAATGAAGACGAAGAATTCTACGTTGGATTCATTCTGGAGTGGATATTATGAAGGCTTTCTTCAAAACGATTGGAAGAAACAGTTGAATTCAGAAGGGCAGAACGACGGGAATTCTTTCACGGTTTACATCCCGTCTGACCAGGGAGCGGATGGCGCTATGGCCGTGGATTTTGAATTCCGTTTTCTTTTTAACGACATTGAAAGCACGGCCAGTCTCCAAATGAGTGGCTGGGGTTGCGGTTTAATACATAAGTTCACGGCAAAATACCGAGCGGAAATTTTCGATAAGACGCTGGCTAAGGAGGCCGACAAGATCCATGAAGACGCCTCTATTGATTTGATTCGCCAAGCCTATTCGCGGATTCACAACGGATGGGGCATTCCGCCCAAGAAGAAGTTAAAGTAGGGGGCAAATCCTTATTTGTAATTGCGAGGAAGCGAAGCGACCGAAGCAATCTGTTTTTAATAGGCAACTATATGTTTTTCTTGACATGCTAATTTAAAATAGTATCATTCACGAAACTAAACAAGTCCCTCATTATGCGGAGAGTGTTGGATGACACTTTTGATTCTGCATGTTTCACTAAAATAAGTTTGTAATGTTAAATATAGGCTGAAAGTTTGCCTTTCAAAACATAACTTAAAGTTTTTGTTTTCGAGGATAATAGGAACAGCGTCTTATTCCTCCTGTAACGAAAAGGCAGTTTATTTGATGAGAGCTTTTTATGCGTATAAATTAGAAAAAACATAATGAGAATTGGGGTGTCGTTTAGCCGATTAATCATAATTTCGTCAAAATCCTAACATAATGTTCAAAAAAGGAGAGCTAACATGGAAGTTTGTAATCTAAAGGACTGGACAAACATTATGCAGAACGTCTTCACTGTTATTGCGATTATCGTCGGTGGCTGTTGGGCATTGCGAAGATATTGGTATAGGAGAGAGGGTGTTTGGAATATCGAAATGATGGTGAAGACGTTGTCGATTAGGAGTTTCTCTCCTGGGAGGGTATTCGTTTGTCTGCAAGTCGATATGAAGAACGTTGGACAAGTGCGGTTCACTCCAGGCAAAGACGGCCTGTCTGTCTCCTATCAACAGATAGATATGCGATCCGCAGTAGGCATAGTTGAATGGGATAAAATCAAGATTGGGGAAAGGAGCGATGTACTAAAAAAGTATAAAGATAATCAGGATAACACTTACGAAAAAGCATATAACCTGGATCCGGGTGCGTGTTATGTGGAGGAGATCTATTATATACTCAATGAAGGACAGTTATACATATTCGATATAACGCTGTATGCGCAAGATGTAGACAGGCTTACGTACTACCATCTTGTCGACACAAGATTAACAGCGAATAACAGCTGACCGCCTTTTTTAAAAATAAGTATCAGAGAACAATTATGTGGAGTTTAGATTGATATAAATATATTTCTCTCATCATTACTTGGAAGCTGGATCAAGTTAAGAACATGCCGTGTGATACAGATTTATACAGATTGTATAAAAATTGTTGGGCTTCAGACTCCGTACGGCTGAAAACTTTTTTTCAAGACCTGTTCCTAATTAAACATTTGTAGAATAAAACAAATAATAAGGAGGATGGAAATATGAAATTCGCGATAATTTCAGACACACATTTTGGCGACGATACCAGTGTATTAATGACTAAAAATAAAAGTACAGATAATATTGAAGCAGGCGATAAATTTAAAGAATTTCAAAAAGCGGTTGGAAAACAAAATGATTATCTTATTCTTGCCGGAGATATTTTTGATTTTTCCATAGCACCCTACGAGAAGGCTTATGAATATGGAAGGAAATTCTTTCAACTCATCAAGAAAAATAATATCGCAGATGAGATTATATATATACCCGGCAACCATGACGGAGATATATGGCATATAATTCAACATCAGAGGAGCGTAATCAATAGGCTTATTAAAGGAGAATTGCCGAAAGAGTACCAGCATTCTGTTGCGGGGATTATAGATGACAGGAAAAAAAGTGCTACTAAAGGTTTCTTTCTAAATAAGGTAACAGTAAGAACTAAAGCCAAGAGTGGGTCTGATGAACCGAAATACGGAAGGATGTTTCTTGATTTTATAACCGGTGAAAATGATCCTATCAATTTCAATTTTGCCTATCCAAATCTTTATATAGTAACAGACAATGAATCTGTTCTTGTGACCCACGGGCAATACCTAGAGTCTTACTGGTCCATCCTTGGTGAGTATCTCAATAAAATTGCCAATGACGATCTGAAGGTTGGCGAAGTTGACATCGAAGAGATGGTAGAGATGAATTTTCCATTAAACCAGCTGGCTTGTACCGGTCTCGGACAGGCCGGTGTGTTGACGGAATTGGTGCGGCAGATACAGCTTGATGCGAAGAATAAAGAACTGAAACGCATAACCAAATATCTCGATCGTTTGAGAAATGTTATCGATAAAATGACAGACTATCCCTGGTATAAATTCTACAAGGAAAAAATTGAGGATTATCTTCTCGAAAAAATTCAAGAAGAGATTCTCAATGCTATTTCTGGAATAGAGAAGTCGCGCTACAGTGAAGAATTCATTTATAAAAAAGAGGTTAAAGATAGATTCTTTAATTTCTATAATGCCAGCATGCTTGAACTTGGTGCAATTAATGAAACTCATCAAGGTATTAACATCCCAGCACCTTCGCGAATAATCTTTGGCCATACACATCAGCCAATATCATGGAATGAAAAGAACCCTCCGAAAATGAATACAGTGTCTTCTGCTTCACCAAGAAGAGTAACTCTTCATAATACTGGAGGGTGGCTTGAGAACAATGGAAGCTTTTGCGGCGCTGAAGTATTTACTTATGAAACGGGAAAGGGGTTTTCTTCTGTGTCTATAATATGAAAAATAATGGGGATGGTTCTATTTAATACACGAATTACAATAAATTACTGGAACCCTTCCACATTTATTGTAAATGTGATTTAATCTTTATAAAGTAGATGAGGATTATATGTCAATATATGAGTTGTTTTCAAAAAAACAAAAGAAGCTGAGAGGGGAAATGCCAGATGTATATCAATACAAAAAAATCCCTAATAGCCTACGCGTTCAAATAGTACATATAGTCGGAGACACTATTGGATTTGATGTGAAATACAATCGCGCTGCAAATGAGGTTTACTCATATATAAACAAAATATTATGCAAAGAATATGGCTTGTTTACTCTTAATGAACGTGCAAATTCTAATTTTTCAGCCATATACGATTATTTTCTCAATGAACAGGATTATGAAAAATGCCTCGATATAATCGAGTTAACTTTCAGTGTGATTGATACGTATGTTAGAAATAATGAATATGAATTCAGAAGTACACAAGGTGTAACGCAAAATCCAGATGCTGCAATCGATGAATTGAATCAGAGATTCAAAGAATCAGGTATTGGGTATCAATTTGAATCAGGTAAGTTGATTAGAATTGATTCTCAAATTATTCATTCAGAAGCCGTGAAGCCAGTGTTATATCTTCTCGGGTCAGATAAAAAGTATAAGGGAGCAAACGATGAGTTTTTATCTGCGCATGGGCATTATCGACACAGTCGCTATAAAGAGTGCCTTAACGACTGCCTAAAGTCGTTTGAAAGTATGATGAAAGCAATTCATGAAAAACGCGGATGGCCTTATAATAAAAAAGATACAGCTAAGAAACTTATCGATAGTTGCTTTACAAATAAACTTATTCCAGATTACCTTCAAGATCAATTATCATCAATTCGAATGTTACTTGAAAGCGGTATATCTAAAATTAGGAATAGAGAAGGTGGCCATGGTCAAGGTGCTGAAGTTTCAAGTGTACCTGAATATTTGGCTAGTTATGCATTGCATTTAACAGCAACAAATTTACTATTTCTAGCTAAATGTGAAGAAAAATACCGTTAAAAATCTGGAATTCGGGGGACATAACACTTAATTATTTTGGACGTGTTAACGGCTCAGGTCTTGAAATATAAGATTTTCGCATTAGCGAAAATAAGCGAAGTATTATTTACATTCACATTGATATTATCGTTATTAAAAACGGAGGATGAAATGATACTCCCATCAAAGTTTCTCATTTGTTTGATCTCTTTTCTTGTGTTCACTTCGTCTGCATTAGCATTTCAAACGCAGCCTGTTGGAACGGAATATGATCGCTACCTTGCCGAAATGTCTACATCTAAAGTAGAACGGAAATTGGCTACAATAGTTGAGCGAGGTGTCAAGATTTTCGTTGAGCCGATTCATGAAGAAATAACACAGAGAATTTATAGATGTGAAGACAATTTAAAAGACAAACCATACGAGTGGAAGGACAAACCAAACTGTGCAAAACAAAATTTTGCTCCCAAAGCCGTAATAGATGGAACGAGATGGAACGACAATCCCCCCTTTAGCGTGGAGCCCGAATTCATACTTCCAAACGGCGAAAAAATTGAATCAGACTGTGTAAAAGAAACCATCAAGTTGCCGAGAAAATTCACTTGTTGGAAGAAAGTCTTCGAAACTTCCAGTGAAAAGGCTCGGATAAAGTTTTTTACAGACAAAAATGGCGTTATGCTCAATAGAAGCCATTTTGGCGATATGCAGTTCCTCCATTCTATGGCATCAAGAGCGGGAGATCACGCGCAAGATACAAAATTATCGATTCTGAGCTGGGCCGAATTCGCATATAAGGTTGCCTCTGGCAGCATTCCGGCCGATACAAAGTTGAAGGCTGTCCCTGTCAGTGATGTTGCAAGGTTATTTCCTAAGTATGACGCCACCGTAGAAAATTTGTTTTTAATGGGCGACAATGCTTACCGGGGGAGTCAGCTCAGGGATTTTGCCTTTGGGTCGCTGCTTCATATGGTTCAGGATAGCTTCAGCAAATCTCATGTTTCGCGCGACCTTAAAACACAGAGGGCGCCTTGCAACTGTCCATATACAGACCGCTCACCGGCCGCGATAGAAAAATTCCTGGTGTATAGTGCGCAAAATCCAAAAAAACATCAAGAGGAAGATGTCTATCAAGCATTAAAAAGAGACGTTTATGAATACTCCCCTAATGTAATTGATGTAGGGAAAATTCTTATAAAGTTTTATGAGGAACTGAAAGACAAGCAAAAGAGCGACCCGAAATACAGCAATTGGGATGTGGTTAAAAAATACTTGGATGAGTGTGTTTTTGCCTTAAAAGATCCATCTGCGGAAGCTGATGGTGGAAAATTCGAACTTAAATGATCTGTCCGATGCAGTCAGGCTTCTACCAGTGAAAATATTCTTATTTAATTGACATACGCAATACTTCTTTATATATTTCTTCAACCAAACAAACATTTGATAAAAAGAGAAATATTATTTTTCACCCTCCTTTTAATTTCCTCCCCTCAAGGGAGGAAAGATAGAATTTATTGAGAAAAGGCCTATGAGCGAGAAGTTCCATATCCGATCGAGAGCCGACTTACCTGTGTACCGTTCCATCAACAATGTCGCGACGCTAATGAGCTTAGCCGACAAATATGGGATTGACGCGCGTGCGTTATTATCCGGCAGCGGCATAGAGATGAACGACTTGGAAGACCCCCTCAAGCTTATCACTACGGTGCAGGAACTTTCTTTTTGCCGCAAGGTTATTCACCTTGTCCCGGTGCCCTGGATGGGGTTGGAATTTGGGCAACACTTACATCTCAGCGCCAAAGGCAAAGTCGGAATGGCGGCGATATGCTGCGAAACCGCGCTGGATGCCCTGAAGATGATGATTTCCTATATCGATCTTTTATCCTCATATTTTGAATACGATATCAAAATAGACGGCGATATCGGATATGCGCGTATGAAAGAGTTGATAAATTTGAATGATATCCGTCGCTTTATCTGCGAAGTGGAGTTTGTGTCGCTCTATACTCTGGTCTCGCTCATCTTGGAAGAGACCGCCATATTCAAGGAATTCAGGCTTGCTTATCCGGCGCCCGAGTACGCGGACAAATATAAAGAAGTATTGCATTGTCCCGTGCTGTTTGACGCTCCTGAACACATGATTGTTT
>JAPLJP010000188.1 GCA_026388535.1 Deltaproteobacteria bacterium
ATCCGCCTGGGATGGAATTTCCTGCCTTCGGAACTCGGGCAATTTATTGAGATATTACCGGCGCAGCAGCGGGTGGGCGACTCCTGGTATTTAGGTACTGCGGACGCCGTTTTTCAAAACCTTTATACCTTGGAGATCGACCAGCCTGATGATGTATTGATTTTAGCCGGGGACCATGTTTATAAAATGAATTATTATGCGATGATAGATTTCCACCGCGAGCACGGTGCGGATTTGACCGTGGGGGTGGTAGAGGTAGATAGCCAGAAGGCCAGCCACTTAGGCGTAGTAGAGGTGGATAGCAGCGGTAAGGTGATCGGGTTTCAGGAAAAGCCGGCTAAACCTAAACCCATCCCGTATAAACCGGACAGGGTTTATGCCTCAATGGGGGTTTATGTTTTTAAGCACCCGGTGATTGAAGAGGAGTTACACGAGGATGCCAAGAAGCACGGCTCCACCCATGATTTCGGCAAAGACATCATCCCGCAGATGTTAAAAAAGGGCTTGGAGATCGCTACCTATAATTTTATTGACGAAAATAAAAAAGAGGCCAAATACTGGCGGGATATCGGGACCATTGACGCCTATTATGAGGCGAATATGGATTTGATTCAGGTTGAACCGGTATTTAATATGTATGACCTGGATTGGCCGATCAGGACTTATCAGGAGCATTTTCCGCCAGTAAAGACTGTGCATTCAGGTGAAGAGATTGCCGGAAGGGTGGGGCTGGTGCTGGATTCCATTGTTTCTGGCGGCTGTGTGGTCAGCGGAGGCCGGGTGCAGCGCTCCATACTTTCTCCGGACGTCAGGATAAACAGTTACTCCGAGGTTTACGATTCCATATTAATGGAAGGGGTAAATGTTGGCCGCTATGCCAAGATAAAACGCGCCATCATTGATAAAGATGTGGATATCCCGCAGGGCGTGGTCATCGGTTATGATCTGGAGCAGGACAGGAAAAAGTTCCATGTCACCGAATCCGGTATCGTAGTAGTCGCAAAAGGTACGGAAATTAAATAGCAGAAATAGCTTTCTGGGAGTATATGTGAAAATCAAGCAAGTCATTTTTTGTCTTCCCTTAGCAGTAGTATTAAGTATATTTACGGTTATGAATCATATGAGTTATAGCTATGACGACACCAATTGGGTCCCTTTACCACCTTACTCTGATTCTAAAATGAAGTATATAAAATTGGAGAACCGTTAGTGATTATAGCGACCTGGACTAATGTCTCCGATAGAGATATTGAAGTTGGGGAGTCGTTTGAAGAATATTTTTCTCAATGGGTACAAATTCTTGATTCTTCAGGAATAGCGAAATGGGATTGTGGCCCCTGTCAAGTCATAGCAGACGATTCGCCTCCTAATATGATAAAAATTAAACCCCGAAGAACATTAACCAAGAAAAATACCTGCGGCTTAATGTGCATGTCTGAAAAATGGAAACAAGAACCCGGAGAATATTTTTTAACACCCAAGGAAAATTATAGTAACGCTTACGCAGATCCGGTACAGCCGGTTAAGATAAAGATTGTCAAATAATAAGTAAACGACTAAAGTAATTTAAGACTATGATCAGAAAGGCTAAAATAGGAGACATAAAAGAAATACAGAACTTGATTAATTATTTTGCCAAGCAGGATATTATGCTTCCGCGATCCCTGAATGAACTTTACGAAAATATCCGGGATTTTTGGGTGGCGGAAGAGAATAAAAAAATTATCGGTTGTGCCGCGCTGCATATCTCCTGGGATGACCTGGCAGAATTAAAATCCGTGGCCGTAGCTAAGAACAGACAGGGTAAAGGTATCGGTCAGGAACTAGTCTATTCCTGCCTTAACGAGGCCAAACATCTGGGGGCGCGCAAAGTCTTTGTACTTACCTTCAAGCCGCAATATTTTAAAAAGTTCGGGTTCAGGCGCGTGAAAAA
>JAPLJP010000023.1 GCA_026388535.1 Deltaproteobacteria bacterium
TCACCCCGTGTGTGGTGATTGTCTCTGGTCAAAAAGTGTACTGCTGTGTCCATGACCTTTTCACATCAAGGCAAAGACGGGACGCCGAGGCTTTCGTGGCTGTCATCGGCCCGCTGGTGGAAGTGCCAGTGATGATCGGTCTGGTCAATATCGCTTTAATATTTCAGCAGAAATATTTTCAAGTAAAGACTTGATCATACGCCGGATGGTTATTATGCTTTTTGAAAGAGGCATCTTAAAATGCGATTACGGGAAAAAATAGCTGAATTTTTCGGCTTGAGAAAAAGCATGGTGGCCTTGCTCGCCATGGTCGTGCTGGTCGGCCTGGGAGAGAAAATGGCCGAGCGCTTTTTGCCGATTTATCTTATGGCTCTGGGCGGCGGCGCAATTACCATCGGCCTGCTCAACGGCATGACCAATCTCCTTTCCGCTCTCTATTCATTCCCCGGCGGCTATTTAAGCGACCGTCTGGGCTACAAAAAAGCACTGCTGATTTTCAATTTGGTCGCCCTGTTTGGTTACGCCATTGTCATTATTTTCCCCTACTGGCAGGCAGTGCTTATCGGCGCAATATTTTTCCTTTCCTGGTCGGCGATATCGCTGCCGGCAACCATGAGCCTTGTTTCCCGCGTGCTTCCGCCGGATAAACGCACTATGGGGGTTACGATGCATTCGCTTGTCCGACGTCTGCCGATGGCCCTGGGGCCAATTATCGGCGGTGTTTTAATCGGCATCTACGGGGAAAAAACAGGTGTGCGGATGGCTTTCGCGGGGGCTTTTATTCTGGGCATCGTTTCCCTTCTCTTACAGCAGATTATGATTGAGGATGATAAAGGCGCACGGGGTAAAGCGGAGAAGCGTCCTTCACGTCTCTGGCGATTCATGAGTCCCTCGCTACGCAATTTGCTTGTTTCCGATATTCTCATCCGTTTTGCCGAACAGATTCCTTACGCCTTTGTGGTTGTCTGGTGCATAAAAGATAATGGTATTACAGCCACTGAATTTGGAATTCTTACCGCCATTGAAATGGCCACGGCCTTTTTGATCTATTTGCCGGTGGCCTATCTGGCTGATCGTTCCACGAAAAAACCTTTTGTCGTGATCACGTTTTTTAATTTTACGCTTTTCCCGCTGGTCATCTTTTTCGCGCACTCTTTCTGGATGATGGTTGTGGCTTTTATAATCCGCGGTCTCAAGGAATTTGGCGAGCCGACGCGCAAAGCGTTGATTATGGATCTGGCGCCGGAAGACAAAAAGGCCGGAATGTTTGGACTATACTACTTGATTAGGGATATCATTGTATCCATCGGCGCTTTTGGAGGAGCATTCCTGTGGCAAATATCGCCACAGGTAAACTTCTTTACCGCCTTCGTCTGTGGACTTATCGGTACTATTTATTTCTGGATATTCGGAAAAGATCTGATTTCCCCGGTATCGGGAGATCAGATGAATTCCCTGTCCAAATAGAATGGAACTTTAACAAGAACTATTATGTTTTCCCCGGATTGACTCTGCTTTATGCAATGAAAACGCGTGACCAATCATTGAGACTGGCCACGTTTTAAGGCGGTGGTTTTTCTATGGCGTAAGCGCAGGCAATATTTTAACTACGCGTTTCCACCGATTCCGTGGTTCAGGCGGCGGCAAGGCGTCTTGATTTTTTCTTCAGTTGACTGATTTGATGCCTCAGCCGGGAGGCTTTTTCGTTTTCCTTAGATTCCAGCGCCTGCCATCTCAAGGTTTTCAGCTCACGGATTTTTGTCTTGAGCTCAGGTTTGGTCATTTTGATTTTGCCTATATGCTTTTTCTTTTTGACAGGTGTTTCGTCTTTGATGCCCTTTGCTTCTTTGATGAAGGCGATGAGTTCCTCCTTCTTCATTTCGTGGACAGCCTTTTCATGGGGAATCTCCGCGGCAATCTCCCTCAATTCCTTAATGGTCAATTTTTCCAGATGTTTTTCGTCATGTTCTTTTTTGTGGGTTTCTTCTGACATCGCGCATGGACCTCCTTATTTTTTATATATTTAGAAAATCAACTTGCAATGCGTAAAATTAATGAGTGGTTATTTATACCACAACCGGATTTACGATTCAACCTTACCTGTATATTGCTTGACAAATTACTTACCACGTGCAATAGAGTTTCGCGTTATATTGGCGTCAAAATACTGAACAGATCAAGAGAAGAATATCAAACAACAGGAGGATTTTATGGCTAAAAGAAATGTTATAATTACCGTAGTGTTGATGCTTTTGTTTGTTGCCACAGCTGGTTTTGCCCAGGATGATCAGTATCAATGGAAACTTGTCGATACTGAAGATAACTGCCAGATATATACCAGTGTGGTTCCCGGTAAAGATTATATCGCGGCTAAAACCACATGCCTTATACCTGCCAGAATAGAAGTAATTGGTACTGTCCTCAGAGATATTGATAATTATCCCGAATGGATGGAAGATTGCAAAGAAACAAAAGTTCTAAAAGTAGTAGATGACGAAAAAGATGTTATTATATTCTGGTTCCGTCAACACGTTACCCTGCTTACAGACAGAGATATGGTGCTTAAAAGCAAAACAGTAATTGATATGGAAAATGGCCGTAATCTTGTTTACGCCGACTTAACCAATGATATGGCATACGATGCCGGAAAAGGATATGCCAGGATGCCTTCATTTTATTCATTGTATACACTCCAGTGGGTTGACCGGGAACACACCAAAGTAACTTTTATGATAAATCCGGATCTTGGCAAAGGAGTGCCAACGGGAATTGCGAATGCAACGATCAAAAAGATTCCATATAAATCCTTAAAGAAAATGATGAAAATGGTGAAACTTTCTAAATATGTTGAAGCCGCCAAGACATCTAAATACAATAAGATGGCGGAGGATTTTGTTAAGGCCGGACATAAATAAACACCCACATTTTCAATAATCTTATTAAAGGCGGGTCATGTTATGACCCGCCTTTCTAAATTAATAAAGTTATGCGGGCGAAAATAATAGTACTATTAACAACATCAACAGGAGTATTTTTATGACTAAAAGAAATTTTATTATTTCCGTACTAATGATGCTTTTTGTTGTTGCCTCAACCAGTTTTGCCGCGGACAAGTATCAATGGAAGTTTGTTGATACTCAAAATGACTGCCAGATATATACCAGCGTTGTCCCCGGTAAAGATTATATCGCGGCTAAAACCACGTGCGTTATCCCCGCCAAAAAAGAAGTGCTGGGCGTTGTTCTCAGAGATATTGCCAATTATCCGGAATGGATGGAAGACTGCAAAGAAACAAAAATGCTGAAAGTTGTGGATGACCAAAATGATGTTTTTATATTCTGGTTTCGTCAGCACATTCCTCTGTTTACAGACAGGGATATGGTGCTCAAGAGCAAAGTAATACTTGATCCTCCAAAAGGTCAGGATCTTATTTACGCCGATTCAACCAATGAAATGACTTACGATTCGGGGAAAGGATACATAAGGATGCCTTCATTTAATTCAGTATGGATACTGGAATGGGTTGATCGGGAACACACAAGAGTAACATTTATGATAGATCCGGATCTCAGCAAAGGATTACCATTGGTGGTCGCGAATGCAACTATCAAAAAGACTCCTTATAAATCTTTAAAGAGACTGATGAAAATAGTGAAACAACCAAAATATGTTGAAGCCGCCAAGACATCCAAATACAATAAGGCTGTTGAGGATGCTATTAAGGCCGGATATTTGAAGTAGAAAAAGCGAATGTTTTAAGTATTTATAAAGTGTTTCTTTGAAATCAGAAATTTTTGTAAATAGTAGCTTGCAAACAGTTGAGTCAATGCTTGACATTCTAATTTTATCAATATATAAGGCGCAACTTACATAAAAACCGGACGTCCCCATCGTCTAGTGGCCTAGGACACGGCCCTTTCACGGCTGTAACCGGGGTTCGACTCCCCGTGGGGACGCCAAATCTTACTCAATGATCTGAGGTAGTTACATTGCCTCAGATTTTTGTTTTTTGTCGAGCTTGAATTGGTCGGGACTTAATCTGTTTCTGTTTCTTTCTTCCTGTAATGTTTTTTTCTAATTATGAACCTTCATGCAACATTTCAATCGGAAATAATCAAAAAAGGGCTGAACTCTAATTTAACATGTGGTACAAGTATTTGGGGCAGTTCACTTCACATTATGTTTGTTCTTACTGTAAATCACCAGCGAGGAGGATTCAGGAATGACACTTCATAGAGCAGAAGGTGTAAAGAAGTATTCATCTCACTACAGCTATGCACTACACTACAAGTGGTTAACTCGGTTCTACGACCCCGTTGTTCGCTGGACCTGCAGGGAATCAACGTTCAAGAGTGCCCTTATTGCTCAGGCACACATCGAGCCGGGCATGCGCGTTCTGGATGTCGGCTGCGGCACGGGAACTCTTGCCATTATGTTGAAGAAGGCACAGCCATCGGCCGTTGTTAAGGCCTTGGACGGCAGTGAGAATATCCTCAGCATTGCCAAGTCGAAGGCGGATAGCGAGGGAGTGAACATTTCTTTCGTGCATGGCTTTTCCTACGAGTTGCCATTTGCGGCTGGCGAGTTCGATATGGTTTTCACCAGTTTCTTCTTTCACCACCTCAACAGGGAGGACAAGCTGCGAACGCTCAAGGACGTCCACCGCATTCTGAAACCGTCTGGCAAGCTGCATATCGCGGACTGGGGAAAACAGCCGAATCTTTTTCTGCGTTCTGCGTTCCTCGTCGTCCAGATGCTGGACGGTTTTGAAACGACCACGGATAACATTAAAGGCTTGTTGCCGGAATTCATAGCCCAAACTGGTTTTGAAAATTTCGCCGAGACACGCCGAGTCTACACAGCACTCGGAAGCGTATCCTTGTATAGTGCTATTAAATTATAGAATGGTTATAAGCACTTAGCTTACAAACCAAAAATTGTTGATAAGTGGGTTAAACAATCAATTGGTCTTTGGTCGTGAATTTAGTCGGGACTTAATCGGTTGCAAACGGTTTATACCGAATTAAAATTAAATAAAATGGTGGAATAAGGCTTTTTTATCAATCTTTCACGCCTGTAACCGGGGTTCGAATCCCCGTGGGGACGCCAAATATAAATAAAAAGGGCAATTTGAAAAAATTGCCCTTTTTTAATGACACTCGCTAAGAGCAAGCGGAGTGCAGCTCGAAGCGTTAGTGGAATTATCCAATCCCGATGCATTGGGATTGGATATCGTCCCTTCAGTCTGAAGCTTATTCCTCTTTTTTCTTGCTTGCTCGTTTTTTGGGAGCCGCTTCATCTGCATCAGTTGGTTGCTTCTTTGGCTTTTTGGGTGTTTCTTCATCTGCAGCGGCATCTTGCTTTTTAGGTTCTTTAGGCGCTTTTTCGGCCTTATCAGCCGGTTGTTTCTTGTTTCACTGGTTCTTTGTGTGCCGCTTCATCTTTGGCTTCCTGTTGTTTCTTCGGTTCTTTATCAACCGCGTCTTCCTTCTTTTTGGGTTTCGATTCAGCCTGTTTTGCTTCTTTCGCTGATTCCTTCGCGGGAGCATGCTCTGATTTTTTCTCTTTCTTTGCCGCTGGTTCTGCCAGCTTTTGTGCCTTTGCTTGCGCTAATGCCTGGTTACGCTGAACAAACTTTTCAAACGCGGCAATTCTTACATTAGTCTCTCTAATTTTTGATTTCAGACTCTTAACAAGAGGATCTATCTGAGCTTTCTCTTTGCTGATCCCTTTTTTAGCTAATTGCTGCAATCGCAAATCCAGCTTTTTTTCAAATATCCGGAGCTGTTCCATCCTTACATCTTTACTCTTTGATGCCATTTTACCCTCTCCTTGTGTTTATTAAATAATTTATAATTTGAAATAACAATATTTTTACTTTAAAGCTATAAATGTTATTACTAATCACGGGTACAAGCCCAAAGCAAGCTTTGGAAACATTTCGCAGCAAGTTGCGGGGTTTTGTACCCTTGCTTATGCAGGATAATTCGACCTACAAGCTTAAGTGCACTTCGTTTTTAAAGCTTGGGACTCATTACCCTCCGCTTCGCGGGATTGTTCACCCTGAAAGCTTCAGCACACTTTGTTATAGTCCCACTTAGCTTTACACGTGGGATAATTTCCAATAGCCGTTAGCTATTGGATAATTCGGCTAACGCTTCCTATAGTCAGCGAGTCTCATTACAACTTACCAATTCCAACATGTTACCTTTAGGTTATACGCTTCGCTTCGGAATTGCAGTTTCACAATAAAATTGTTTTTCTTCTCTATAGAATTTTTTTGAAACTTATTGCAAATATTTTTTCTGCCTTTATCTTCGTTCAATAAATCCAATGACTTCAATATGTTCTGTCTGCGGAAACATATCCACAGGTAAAAGACTTTGCAGATTATAACCGCATTCATTTAAATATTTAACATCTCGCGCCTGCGTGGCAGGATTGCAGGAAACATAAATAATTTTTTGCGGCTGCAAGTCGACCATTGCCTTTAACACTGTTTTTTCACAACCTGTGCGCGGCGGATCAAGAACAATCAAATCGATTTTACTTCCCGGCGGCAGAAATCTTCCCTTTAATACGTTTTCAATATCCCCCTGAATAAATTTTGCGTTTTTCACACCCGCATTTTCGGCATTTACCCGCGCGTAATTTACTGATTTTTCATTTATTTCTATTCCTATAACATTTTCAGCGCAAGATGAAAGAAAAACAGAAAAAAGTCCGCTGCCGCAATAGGCATCAATTAAAGTATTTATTCTATCAGTCGCGGCCAAACGGCAAACTTCATCCACCAATTTATCCGTCAGATATAAATTGGCCTGAAAAAACCCCTCACGGGGTACATGAAATATTTTGCCTTTAACCATCCTGATAATTGATTCTTTTTCACAAGGCTCACCGGGCAGACAGCCTGACCAAATTGTCAGTTGCGCGTCCTTATTGCTTTTTAACCGGTTATTTTCTCTTAAAACGCGCATTTTTTCATTAATCGTTTCCTCCATGATTTCGCAATGTTCTATGTTCACAAGCTCACCGCCGAAAATATCTAAAAAACCTATTTCCCAATCATTCGACATGAATTTGGCATGATACTGAGCCTTGCCCCGATAATTATAAATCCCGGGCGAAGCTATCACATCCGAAACAGGAGGATGGGCGATTTTACCGATTCTCCCAAAAGCTTCCTCTACCTGTCTTTTTTTGATTGTCAGCTGATATTCATAATTTAAGTGCTGATAGCAGCAACCGCCGCATTTCCAATAATAACGGCACAAGGGTTTTACTCTCGCTGGCGATGGTTTAATTATTTTTAATATTCTGCCGCGGACAAATTTCTTTTTTAGTTGAATGATTTCAATTTCCAGTTCATCTCCCGAAGCAGAAAACGGGACAAAAACAACAAAATTATCAATACGGCCGACTCCTTCGCCGCCGAAAGCTATTGATTCAATTCTTATAGTCACACGATCATTAATTTGCAAACTAATACCCCCTTTATTTAGATAACATATCGCTAAATCAGCAGTCAACCAAAGATGGTATTTTTCTTTACAACTAGGAATAATGTTGTTAATTAACTACGTCTTAAAAAGTGAATTTATGCACTTACAAAAAATTTATATTACCTATCTGCTGTAGGCCTTGTAAAAAGCTCCAGAGGCAAGGCGCACAAATGCCGAGGAATGAGGCGTATATTTTAATACGCCGCAATGACAAGGAATGTAGTGCAACGCAGCACATGGGCTTTTTACGAGGTCTATAATGTCTTCTGAAAGAAAATCAATCCTTTGCCCCAATTGCCGTAAATTAATCAGCAGGGATGAACCTGCCTGCCCCTATTGCGGACTCATACGGCCCGGTTTGCACAATACCGCCGGAATTATTCGTAAGATTTTTCTCGGCTCCGATCCGGTCATGACCATTATTTATATTAACATCGCCTTTTATGTTTTCTCGCTGTTTTTAGATCCGCGAGGAATTTTTGCCAGTGGCAATCCCTTCAGCTTGCTGTCGCCGTCAGGCAATAGTCTTTTTTTGTTAGGAGCTTGCGGCACCTTGCCTGTTATCGGAGTGCATCGTTTTTGGACTTTAATTTCCGCTTCATTTTTGCACGGTGGTTTCTTTCATATTGGTTTCAACATGATGGCGCTTTACCAGCTTGGTCCCTTTATTTTACGGGAATTCGGCTTTCATCGTTTCATCAATTTGTATATTATTACGGGAGCATTCGGGTTTGCGGCTTCCGTCTTTTTCGGCACACCCTTTACCATCGGAGCTTCCGCCAGTATCTGCGGATTAATCGGCGCTATAATATACTACGGAAAAAGCCGCGGCGACTCCTACGGGGAAGCTATATATAAACAGGCAATGGTCTGGGTTATGGGATTAATAATCTTTGGGCTAATGTTCAGAGGTATAGATAACTGGGCGCACGGCGGCGGACTATTATCAGGTATATTTCTGGCTTTTCTGATGGGTTATAACGATAATAAACAGGAAAACGCCTGGTGCAAAATTCTGGCCTACGCCTGTATACTGCTTACATTGGGAATTTTAGTCTGGTCGGTTATCAATTCTCTGCTGGCCGGCAAAGAGATATTAATCTAGTTTACCCCATTAGAGAACTATGTTCTCTAACGGGGTAAACTCAACCGGCACCGCCAACGAAATCAGAAGGCGGCTTACATGCGACTATATAAAAATAGGAGTATTATTGAATGTCAGATAAATCAGATTTCCCCCGACCGACACTGCAAGCCGGCGATGAATTGTATGGTTTTAAAATTATTCGAGTAAAAGCATTTCCTGCAATCCGGGTTACCGCTTACGAAATCGAGCACAAAAAAACCGGCGCCAAGCTTTTGCACCTGCACTCATTCGACCGTGAAAATTTATACGCGATCGGTTTTCGCACTCCGCCTTCAGATTCCACTGGATTGCCGCATATTCTGGAACATTCGGTATTGGCGGGCTCCGAAAAATATCCTCTTAAAGACGTTTTTAAAGAATTGATGCGCTCAACACTGCAAACCTTTATCAACGCTTTCACTTACCCTGACAAAACGATTTATCCGGTGGCCAGTCAGATAAAAACAGATTTTTTCAACCTCGCCCGTGTTTATACCGATTTGGTGCTGCATCCGCGGATGCTTAAGGAAACTTTCCTTCAGGAAGGTCACCACTTTGAATTTTCAACGCCTGATGATTTATCAAGCGATTTAATTATTTCCGGCATCGTTTACAATGAAATGAAAGGAGTATACTCATCTCCTGATTCCCTGATGTATAAAGTGCTGCAGGAAAATATATATCCCAACAGCGTTTACGCTTTTGATTCCGGCGGCGATCCCGATGTGATTCCCGCACTAACGTATGAACAGTTTCGCGAATTTCATCGCGCCTATTATTCACCGACCAACGCGCGATTTTTTATTTACGGTGATATTGCCACTTCAGAGCATCTTGCTTTTGTCGCCGAAATGCTCGCCGGTTTTGATCACGTGGAGATAGACTCCTCTATTAAAAGTCAGAAACATTTGACCAAACCCCGGATTATTCGTAGCGCTTATCCTATAGGAAAAGACGAACCCATACACCATAGAACGATGGTAAACATCGCCTGGATGATGTCCGATAACACAGACTATGAAACTTCTCTTATTCTGGAAATCATATCGGCCCTACTTGTGGGTAGCGCCGCCAGCCCTTTGCGCAAAGCATTGATTGATTCCGGACTAGGGGAAGACCTGACACCGGTAAGCGGTATCGAAGCAGACCTGAAGCAATTAATGTTTTGCGTAGGTTTAAGAAACACGCAAAGTTCGGATGCGCAAAAAATTGAACAACTGATTTTTGACACATTAAAAAATATTACGGCTAATGGCTTTGAAACGGAACTGATAGAAGGTGTCCTGCATCAGGTCGAGTTTCACGGCAAGGAAATAGTGCGCGGTTCTTACCCTTTCGGCATTTCTTTGATGGGCAACGTCTTTCAGACATGGCTATACGACGGAGATCCATTGATGGGATTGGATTTTTCCCAGATAATTGAAACCATTCGCCAGCGCTGGACGGATGATCCTCAAATTTTTCAGAAGACAACAAAGCAATGGTTGGTGGATAATCCTCATCGCGTTCTGGCGATTATGGAGCCGGATGCCGATTTCAACGAGAAGAAAGAAAAAGCTTATCAGGAAAAGATGGCCCGATTGAAATCATCCCTGCCGAAAAGCAAATTGACGCAAATAAACGCTCAAGCGAAAGAGCTGAAAAATTTTCAAGCACAACAGGATTCGCCTCAAGCCGCGGCAACCATACCAAAGCTAAAACTCGAAGATATTCCGCGATCAATAGAAACTATTCCCACGCAAAATTCTTTAATCGGAGAAGTGCCGACGCTCGAACATGATATGTTTACCAATGGCATTGCTTATGTGGATCTGGCTTTTGATGTGGCGCATGTTCCGGAAGAGCTTCATCCTTATCTGCCGCTTATGGGCAAAATAATTACCGGAATGGGCGCCGCAGGTTTCACTTATGAAGAAATGGCCAAACGCATCGCTTTGAAAATGGGGGGCTTTGGCTATGATCTGGTCACCGGTTTTACCGCGGACGCCAAAACAAGCTGGCAGAAGATGATTTTTTCTTTCAAGGCTCTTTACCGCAATTTACCGGAAGCGATCAATATTGTCAGCGATATTATTTTTGCCGGCGATTTGAGCGCGGATGCGCGGATGCGTGATTTGATTTCCGAAAGAAAGAATAATCTCCAATCGGCAATTGTTCCTTCCGGCCATATTTTTGCCAAAATGGCTGCAGGAGCCGCGCTTACACTTCCTGCTTACAGGGATGAACAATGGCATGGCCGCACACAACTTAAATTTGTGCAAACCACAGCCAATAATTTCAGCTCATCAAAACAAGATTTTCGTGAAAAACTGGAAGCACTACGAAATATTTTATTTAACAAGAAACATCTCGTCGTTAATTTAACAGCCGAGGATCAAGGATTGAAAATAGCGAAAGAAAATATCCTGCAATTTCTAGATAAACTTCCAGCCGCGTCAGCGGTAAAGACAAAAATAGAACCTGTTTTGACTCCAGTAATTGCCGGAATTTCTATACCTGCGCAGGTATCCTATGTGGCTTATGTTTTAAAAACGCCCGCTTATACTGATCCGGCTTCCCCCCTGTTGATGATTTCAGCTAAAGAGCTATCCAACAATTATCTCTACAAGCATATTCGCGTGCAGGGCGGTGCGTACGGAGGAATGTCCTCTTTTGACGCTTCGCTGGGACTGTTTTCTTTTCTTTCCTATCGCGACCCGCACATTGCGGAAACGCTGCAAGTATTCAAAGACGCGCAAGATTTCTACAGCCGAAATGAAATTTCCGCCGAGGAAATGGAAAAGGCTATTATCAGCACCATCGGCATGATTGATAAACCGTCAGACCCGGCAGGCCGTGGTTATACCGCCATGATGCGCGATTTTGCAGGAATTAAAGATGATATGCGCCAAAAATTCAGAGACGATATTTTATCCGCTACTCCGCGGAAATTAAAAGATGCTTTGGCCTACTATTTTTCCCGAGCGGCAAAATCAGCGGCGATGGCCGTTTATTCCTCGCCGGAAAAGTTGAATGAAGCTAATAAAAACATGGAAGTAAAACTTGATATTGAGCATATTTTTGAAACCTAGATTATTTTATACCATATCGCTTCAAGGAATCATTAATGAGCGGAATAAGAAACGGCGGCTAAAGATTAATCTTTAACCGCCGTAAGCATTAAACTCGTCTGAACAAATTTTTATCAATCTAATCTATAATTCAATCCCTTGCTTCGCGGGATAATTCCAAATAGCCTTTGGCTATTGGATAGTTCGACTTTCTCTTCAAATTTCGCTATGCTCGTTTTCAGAGAGTCTCACTAAGACTAGCGCTTCCTATAGTCAGCGAGTCTCATTAAAATACAAAGGTCAAGCCCATGGTAATAATACTTGCTCTATAATCAAAATCGGCATAAATCCCAGAACCATATCTTTCGCCAATAGTGGGATTGGCGGCGAAGTATTTATATCCTACGCCCAAGCTCATGTTGGGGGCTATATCAAAATCTACACCGGTCATAAGCTGCCAGCAGAATGCATTCCCTGATGAACCAGGCATGATATCTACTACGGATCCACCGGATCTTGCCGTTATATCTCCTACCTGAAAATACGACCAACCTAAACCCGCCCCGGCATAAGGATGGATTGGCCCTTCCGGATAACGGGCCTTGAGATTAAACATAAGGGCATGTACTCCAATAGTTCCATCGAAGGTTTCACCCGTTTCAAGTATTTTATTTTTATCGAAATCAGTACCAAACATATAATTATATTCTATTTCCATAGCCATTATCTTTCGCGTGAATGGAGTGTGCCAACCGGTCGTTACGCCCACAAGGTAACCATTGGTAAGCGTCGTATCAATATAGTTAGCACTGTTATCCGGATCAGAAATTCTCATCGTCTGGGGAATAACAAACCCTCCGGAAAAACCGAAATAAAAGCCTGTATTCGGCTGAGCGAAAACAGATCCAACTGACAAGAACAAAGCCAAGGTGGCTACTGTAATACAAACAAAAAATCTTTTCTTCATAATAACCTCCTCTTCATTTCCTTGAAATTATTTATGAATATTAGACAAACAACATTTAAATCCAACACTTACAAAAATAAAACAATAGCTCTACCACATACTTTATGCTAGTAATTTAACGTACTTACATAAAAATGTCAATATGTCTTAATATTAATATAACATGGATAATAAAAAAGCGAAGCCCGGTATTCGCCGGGCTTCGCTTTAAGAATTGGAATTTTATATTAGAAATTTATATTTTCTTTTCGGCTACATTTATACGCACTATCGCCCGCGTCAATGCAGCGCGCATCATTTCGTATTCAACATCTTCTTTGGTCATCTGAGCCAGGCGGGTCTCCGCGTTGTCTTTTGCTTTTAGGGCTCTGTCTTTATCAATATGATCAGATCTTTCGGCTGTCTCAATTAAAATTGTAACTTTACCGGAAGTAACTTCCGCGTAACCGGTATTGACCGAATAATATATTTTTTTGCCTTCTTTAACGAAATTCAGCTCACCAATATCCACAGAGCTTAAAAGCGCTTCATGACCGCGCAACACGCCGAATTCACCTTCCGTACCAGGAATGGTAACTTCTTCAATCTTGCCAGAAAAAGCCATCTTTTCCGGCGTTACAATTTCCAGCATCAATTCATCCGCCATTTACTTTCTCCAACTACAATTTATTGAGCAATCTTTTTGGCTTTTTCCACAGCTTCCTCAATACCGCCGACCATCCAGAAAGCCTGTTCAGGCAGATCATCATGTTTGCCTTCCAATATCTCTTTGAAGCCTCTCACTGTGTCAGCGACGGAAACAAACTTGCCTTCAGTTCCCGTGAACTGAGCGGCAACAAAGAACGGCTGTGACAGGAATCTTTGAATCTTTCTTGCCCTGCTGACGGTCTGCTTGTCGCCCTCAGAAAGTTCATCCATACCCAGAATTGCAATGATGTCCTGCAAGTCTTTATATTTTTGCAGAGTCACCTGTACCTGTCGGGCAACTGAATAATGCTCCTGACCCAAAACATTAGGATCAAGAATACGCGATGTTGAATCCAGGGGATCCACCGCGGGATAAATACCAAGTTCCGCGATCGGACGGGACAACACGACGGTTCCGTCAAGATGCGCGAATGTTGTCGCGGGCGCGGGGTCAGTCAAGTCATCCGCGGGAACGTATACGCATTGAACGGCTGTAATCGAACCTTTTGTCGTGGAAGTGATGCGTTCCTGGAGTTCACCAAGGTCTGTCGCCAGCGTCGGTTGATAACCGACGGCGGAGGGCATACGTCCCAGCAGAGCCGAAACTTCCGAACCTGCCTGCGTGAAACGGAAAATATTATCAACAAATAAAAGCACGTCCTGGCCTTCCACATCGCGGAAATATTCCGCTGCTGCCAGACCTGTTAAAGCAACTCTGGCCCTGGCTCCGGGAGGCTCGGTCATCTGACCATAGATCAATGCCGCCTGCTTTATAACTCCCGATTCCTTCATTTCCAGATAAAGATCATTTCCTTCACGAGTTCGTTCACCAACGCCCGCGAAAACGGAAATACCACCATGATGCAGAGCAATATTGTGAATCATTTCCATCATAACGACTGTCTTGCCGACGCCGGCGCCACCGAACATACCCATCTTACCACCGCGGGGGAAGGGAACCAGAAGGTCGATAACCTTAACACCTGTTTCCAAAACGTGAACGGATGTATCCTGCTCCAGAAATGTCGGTGATAGACGATGAATAGGCATGTGATTCTGAGCATTCACCGGTCCGAGACCATCCACAGGACGACCGACAACGTTTAAGATTCTGCCGAGACATTCTTTTCCAACTGGCACCATGATAGGAGAGCCGGTATCTTTAGCGTTCATTCCGCGAACAAGACCGTCTGTAATATCCATCGAGATGCAGCGAACAACATTGTCTCCCAGATGCAGAGCAACTTCAACGATCAAATTATCTTCCTGATCATTGATGGCGGGATTAGTAATTAAGATTGCATTTAAAATACTGGGCAGTTTTCCTTCTTCGAAAGCCACGTCAACTACCGGCCCGATAACCTGAACAATTTTTCCTATATTCATAACTATCTCCTTACAAATAGTCGTATTACTAAATTAATCTATAGAAACTTGTCGTAAATAATTTATCCTTTTGCCAGAGCTTCTGTACCACCAACGATATCCATTAACTCTGCCGTAATCGCCGCTTGTCTTGCCTTATTCATTTTTAAGGTCAATGACC
This sequence comes from Deltaproteobacteria bacterium, assembly GCA_026388535.1. GTDB lineage: Bacteria > Desulfobacterota > Syntrophia > Syntrophales > Smithellaceae > Smithella. The sequence goes on from JAPLJP010000023.1 coordinate 14,882, forward strand.
GAATTAAATCTTCGCAATTGCTGGTCGCGTTGTCCATTGCCGCCATTCTTGCTCCGTTTTCACCAGCCGATGTCTCCAGAAGAGCGCGGTAAACCAGAACATGCACGTACATCGGCAATAATTTATGAAGCAATATTTCATCCGACGGTTCATAAATATAATCAAGTCTTTTATCCGGATCCACTTCCGAATCCTGCCCGATGGAAGGCAGAGGGAATAATCTTACAACCGCAGGCTTTTGAACTGACACATTGACAAATTGATTGTAAATCAAATAAAGTTCGTCATATTCTTCTTTGATAAAAGGCGTAATAACTTCATCAGCAATCGAAACAGCGAGTGTCATATCAAACTTGCTTAAAACATCCACCTTTTGCGCAAGAATGTTGGCTTTTTTACGGAAATAATCTCTGCCTTTACGGCCAACGCTGATGAGAGATACATCCTTCCCTTCTTTTACTTTTTCCTTTAAAAATCTTTCAGTCGCCTTGATCAGGTTTGTATTAAAACCACCGCAAAGACCGCGGTCAGACGTCATGCAGATCACGCGAATTTTCTTAGGGTCACGCACGGCAAGCAGAGGATGCGTCATACTCTCCACGCGCAAAGCAAGGCTGTTGAGCACATCCATAAACTTCCCCGCGTAAGGCCGGAAATTTTCCATCTTTGACTGCGCCGATTTGAATTTTGACGCAGCAACCATGTTCATGGCGCGTGTGATCTGCTTCGTCTTTTGAACGGCGCTGACTTTTCTTTTTATGTCTTTTAGCGAGGCCACCTAAATTTCTCCTCAACCGTTTATGTTGAACTTCAATACTACTGCCATATTTGATTTTATAATTTGATCATGAAATCAAATTAAGTTCACAATCTATTCCGACACAAAAACCGAATCGAAAGCGGTCATAACATCTTTCATCTTCTTTTCCAGTTCGGGAGATATAACTTTCTTTTCCTCTATTTCTTTCATAATATCCGAATGCTTGCTTTCGACAAAACTCAAAAGCTGTTCCTCATATACACGGACTTTCTCAACATCGTATTTATCAATGAAACCTCTGGTCCCCGCAAAAAGTACGACAACTTCCTGTCCAAGAGACATCGGCTTAAATTGCGGTTGCTTGAGTAATTCAACCAGACGAACGCCGCGGTCGAGCTGGGCTTGCGTAGCTTTATCCAGATCGGAACCGAATTGAGCGAATGCCGCCAGTTCACGATATTGGGCCAGATCGAGTTTCAGAGTTCCGGCAACCTGTTTCATCGCTTTCACCTGAGCGGCACCGCCGACGCGGGAAACCGAAAGACCGACGTTAATGGCTGGACGAATGCCGGAGAAGAATGCACTTGGTTCCAGATAAACCTGACCATCAGTAATGGAAATAACGTTTGTCGGAATGTAAGCAGAAACATCACCGGCTTGAGTTTCAATAACAGGCAGAGCTGTCAGTGATCCACTACCCAGTTCTTTGCTCACGCGACAGGCTCGCTCCAGTAAGCGGGAATGGTTATAGAAAATATCGCCGGGGAAAGCTTCACGTCCTGGAGGACGGCGAAGAAGCAGCGAAATCTGACGGTAAGCTACCGCCTGCTTGGACAAATCGTCGTAAATAATTAATGCATCCTCACCTTTGTCACGGAAGTACTCACCAATGGAACAACCGGCATAAGCGGCAATATACTGCAAAGTTGCCGGATCACTGGCACAACCGGCCACAACACAGGTATAGGACATGGCATCATGCTTTTTCAGATTTTCCACAACCTGAGCCACTGTGGATTTCTTCTGTCCGATAGCGACGTAGATACATTTAATACCGGTATCTTTCTGCCTAATAATTGCGTCGACGCAAATTGCCGTTTTGCCAATTTGACGGTCGCCGATAATAAGTTCGCGCTGTCCACGGCCAATTGGTGTCATGGCATCGACAGCCTTCAATCCTGTATACATGGGTTGATTAACGGGCTGGCGTTGAATAACACCGGGAGCAATCATTTCAATACGGCGGTATTCATTGGTTTCAATCGGTCCCTTGCCGTCAAGGGGTGCGCCAGTCGCATCAATTACACGTCCCAACAATCCTTCACCAACCGGCACTTGCGCGATCTTGCCTGTTCTCTTTACGATGTCACCTTCTTTAATGTGAGTGACTTCTCCCAGAACGGCGACACCGACATTGTCTGTTTCCAGATTGAGAACCATGCCTAAGATTCCGCCCGGAAACTCGAGAAGCTCCATGGCCATCGCGTTTTGCACGCCGTATATTCTGGCAATACCGTCACCAACGGACAAGACTGTTCCGGTTTCGCTTATATCCAGCTTTTTTTCATAGCTTTTTATTTGCTCAGAAATAATTTGACTAATTTCTTCCGCCTTAATTGCTTCCATGTCCTATCTAGCCTCCCCTAAGAGATTCCTCATATTGTTCAATTGATTTTTAATGCTGCCATCGTAAAGCGTATCGCCAACCCCAATAACTATGCCCCCTAATAGGCTGGGATCATTTTCTATAAATGCTTCAACTTTCCGGCCCGTCAGTTTTTCCAGATTGGAGATGATATAATTCTGCATATCGTTAGAAAGAGGAAATGCTGTCTTTACATTTACCCTTACTTTCTTCAGTGTTTCATCCATGAATTGGCGATAGCAGATAACTACATCACCCAGAATATCAATCCGTTTCTTATCCACCAAAAGCTTCAAAAAACTTATTGTCATCCCGGACAACTTTAATTTGGCAATTATTTTTTCCACAATATTTTTCTTGCTTAATTGCTCAAAGACCGGATTAGCTAAAAAATCGTTTAATGCTTTGTTTTGGGCAATAATTGATGCGAACTGACTAAGCTCATCATAATATTTCTCTAACTGCTTTTCCTCAGTCGCAATTTCAAAAAAAGCACGCGCATAACGTTTGGAAATATTGCTGATCAATTTCTTATTACCACCTTATCCATATATTCTTTAACCATTGTTTCGTGATCTTGCGCCGTAATGCTTCGCTTGAGAATTTCTTCAGCCATTTGCACCGACAATTGAGCCGCTTGCGCCCTTAGCTGATCCGCGGTTTTCTTCAACTCCTGCTCAATACGCGCCTGTGCATCTTCTTTCATCTTTTTAGCTGCTTTTTCGGCATCTTCAATAATCTTTTGTTTTTCAGTGACTCCCTGGGATTTAATCATCTCAAAAATGCCGTCAATTTCCACTGAAGCTTTATCGAGTTTTTCTGAATATTCGCGGTATTTTTTTTCGGCCTCTGCCTTTCTTTCCACCGATTTTTCCAGAGATTCCTTTATTTCTACTCTGCGCCCGGAAAAAAATTCTTTAATCTTGGCGGCTAAAAGCCAATAAAGCAAGCCTACCAGAACAACAAAATCAAAAGTCTTTTTACCTAAATCAATCCATTTCTGTGAATCGTGACCACCCTCACCTTCACCGGAAGCAAAAGCTATACTAATAGAAATCAGAGAAAAAAAGATAAACGTAAAGAAGGAAAGCTTCTTATTCATTGCACCTGCCTCCCCAATACTTTCTGAGCAATCTGCAAAGACAATTCCTTGGAACGGCCATCCAAAATCAACTTAGCCTTCTGAACTTCCTCATCCATTTTTTGCTGAAACTCCCGTGCAAGAACAGGTATTTCATTGCGCACAACATCGATAATATTCTTAGCCTGATTTGCGCCTTCCTGAATTATTTCTTTTTTCAGTTCCGACCCTTTGATCTTGGCTTGTTTTAATTTTTCCTCATATTCAGCAACTCTCTTTTCTACGGATTCATTAAAAAGCTTTATTTCATTTTCCGATTCTTCGAGTTGTTTTTTTCGTCGGTCAATTATGGATAGTATGGGTTTATAAAGCAGAATATTAAGAAGAAAAATTAAACCTAGGAAAATAACCATTTGGACCAAAAGTGTTAAATCAGGGATGACTGTAACCATTTTTTACCTCATATTCATCTTCTGCATTCTAGAAAAACCGCGCAAAACATCCGGCAGTTTTTATCAAATGCACAACCTCAAAAGTGCATGAAGTTTTCTACTAAAAATGTGTTTTGAATATTTAAATCGAAGGGCAAGAAACTTTTACTCTTGATACTCCCTGATACTCAAAACTGCGAGTTACTAATCACAACATTTTTTGCTTGTCAAGTATTTTCTGACCGGCAGTCTAATTATTTTTGATTACAGTATTTTCAATAATAATAATAAGATGTTAAAAGCGATTAGCGTTGATGTAACTGGATGATTTCCCGTAAAGTCCGGCCTGCAGGCTTCACTGTCTGATTAATCTGTTTGATGAGCATCCTTTTTACTTTCCGCCGCCGCAGACATATGCGATTCTCCGTCAAATAAAGCGCCTTCTTCCATGATAAAAACAGGAGTGTGAACATCGCCGGAAAATTTTCCTGTAGAATGAATGTTGATTTTTTCTTTAACTTCAATATTACCCTGCACGTCGCCGCTTATATAAACACTTTTGACCGCAATATCAGCTTTAACCAGCGCGCCCTGGCCAACAACCAGAGAGCCCTGCCCGAAAATTTCTCCCTGAAAATTACCGTCTATCCGGACAGAACCGTTAAAGATAAGCTTGCCGATAAACTCCGCTCCATGACCCAGGAAAGCCTTAATCTCTTCTACTTCTTTCTTTTTCTCCCACACGTCAACCCCCTTATCTCTTAATGTCAAATTATATTAATCAATCTGATTTTTCAGCAACGTCTTTGATTACCCTGCTTTCAATTTTATTACTAGCCCCGATAAACGGGATAAGAGCGTTAACGAAATTATTTTCTGCCACTCTTTTCAGTACCCCCTCGCGGGGTAGACAACGCAGAAAATAATTTCTAACTTACTAACGCTGCAGAATAAATCTACGCGAACTTACATTCATTAATAATCCTATCGCCGCCATTAAAGAAAGCATCGCTGACCCACCGTAACTGAAAAAAGGAAGCGGAATGCCGACAACCGGCAATATTCCTAAAACCATTCCTATATTGATAAAAACCTCCCACGAAATAAGAGCTGTTATTCCGAAGGCTGTGATTGTGCCTAATAAATCTCTGGCTTGCAAGGCAATTTTTAGTCCCCAAAAAATAATGGCCATGAATATGATGATTAAAACCAGGGCGCCGAAAAAACCCCATTCTTCGGCAAAAACTGAAAAGATAAAATCCGTTTGCTGTTCAGGCAGAAATTTCAACTGGGTTTGAGAACCATTTAGAAAACCCTTGCCGAAAATCTGCCCCGAGCCTACAGCAATCATTGATTGGATTATATGATAACCGGCGCCCAGAGGATCATTTTCGGGATTAATAAAGGTAATTAATCTTTCTTTTTGATAATCTTTTAAAAAATGCCAGCCGATGGGAATTGATATCAAACCGGCGGCAATAACGATGATCAAAGATTTCCAATTCACTCCCATGAAAAAAACAATGGAAACAAAAATAATAATCAAGATCAGAGCCGTACCTAAATCCGGCTGTTTTAAAATCAGCAAAAAAGGCGCGATAACGATTAAAAAAGGGACAAAGAGTTCTTTTAATTTGTAAGGCTCATTGGATTTGTGATCATTAAAATAACGCGCCAGAGTAATTATTATCACCAGCTTCATTAGCTCCGAAGGTTGAAGGGCAAATCCGCCGATGCCAAGCCACCGTTGCGAACCATGCGCCGCATAACCAAAAAGAAATACAAACACCAAAAGCGATATGGAGACACCGTAAATCACGTAAGCGCCCTCAATAATTACCCGGTAATCGATGAAGAAAATTATCATCATAAAGATTAATCCCAAGGCAATCCACTGAATTTGTTTCAAATAAAAAGAAGATTGCCCCTCGCTGGCGCTAAAGCCCGTGGAATAGATATTTAAAGTGCCGATCGCACAAACAGAGAGCAAGAGCCCTAAAAGCGTCCAGTCAAAATTCTGAAAAATGCGACGATCAAATTTAAAAAAAATCATTAGCCTTCCTTAAGCAATTAATTCAACCTTACGCCAAAAGTGCAGGGTATTTTTTATCCCGATACACTTCTCGGGATAGTTTCCAATAGCCTTTGGCTATTGGATAGTTCGACCAGCAAATTTCAGTACGCTTCGCTTCTGAATTTTGGGACTCATTACCGCTGGCGCTTTAATGAACCTTGATTTTCCGAAACGTAGTGCTCGGAAAATCTTAGAGCGAATTATCCCGCTACCTTCAGGTAGCAGGGACAACATTCTTTGTATTCGCTCTCCCACGTCGCTTCGCTCCTGGGATAGTTCGACTAACGTTTCGAGCATCACTTCATTCGCTCTCAACGAGTCTCACTATCAGCGAGTGTCATTAAAATCAATGAGTCACGTTAATTGCCGGCTTGTTTTGCGCCACAACTTTCGGTTGTTTATCTTTTTTCTTTCCTTCAAAATAAGCGTTCAATATTTTACGGGCGACTGGAGCGGCAACCATACCGCCACCGCCGGCATTCTCCAAAATCACCGCGATAGCTATCTCTGGATTTTTCAGCGGAGCGTAACAAACAAACAAAGCATGATCTTTATAAAAAGCATCAATTTTTTTCATGCGTCGCGCTTTTTCATTTTCGGGCAATCCTAAAACTTGTGAAGTTCCCGTTTTGCCGCAGACATCGATTCCCGGTATACTGGCGGCGTGACCGGTGCCACCGGGTTCATTAACCACGCCCCACAAGGCACTGTTTAAAATCTCAACTGTTTTTGGACTTAACTTCAGTTCCCCCTTTTTTTCCGGCAAAAATTCCTTATATATTTTCCCGTCTGTTGACTCAATGTATTTTACCAAATAAGGCCGCCACAAAGTGCCGCCATTGGCAAAAGCGCTGAAGGCGTTGGCTAATTGCAGCGGCGTCAGTAAATTAAACCCCTGCCCGATCGATATTGATATCGTCTCCCCCATTTGCCAGGCGCTTTTTCTCCGTTTCAACTTCCAGTCTTTAGTAGGCACCAACCCGCTTTTCTCGCCCGGCAAATCAATACCGGCAACTTCTCCCAGACCAAACAGTTTTGCATACTTGGCTATTGTATCTACTCCCAGCATTTTCCCCACAGTATAAAAATAGACGTCACACGATTCAACAATTGCTTTATGTAGATCAACATAACCATGACCATGTTTGTTCCAGCAACGATAAGTTCTGTTACCGAGAGTAAAAGAACCTTTGCAAAGCACCTTGGTATCGGGAGTAATAATGCCCTCTTCTAGGGCGGCAGCGGCAACAATCAGCTTGTAAGTTGAACCGGGCGGGTATTGCCCGGAAATCGCCTTATTGGATAAAGGAGCAAAAGGATTATTTTGTAATTCGTTCCACTGCTCATTAGAAATTCCGCTGTTGAACAAGTTAGGATCAAAAGAAGGAGAGCTGACCATAGCCAGCACCGAACCATCGCGTGTATCCAGAACAACGGCTGATCCCGCCCTTCCTTCGAGCGCCTGCCACGCGGCCTTTTGCAATTCAGAGTCAATGGTCAACACCATATTATATCCGGAAGCGGGATCGATCCGTCCTAAATTTTTTATTTCCTTTCCATAAACATTTACCTCAACCAGTTCCGCTCCGTGACGTCCGCGAATGTAAGAGTCAAAATATTTTTCCACGCCATGCTTGCCCAGAACATCACCATAGGCATATTTTTCATTACTGTTTTCCAAGTCCTCTTTGCTGATTTCTCCCGTGTAACCGATGACCGGAGCCAGCATTTCTCCGTCCAGATACAAACGAATCGGCGATACGTCAATGTATATGCCCGGCAAATCCAGAGCATTGGTTTCGATCAGCGCGACCTTTTCCATACCGACATTCTTCTCTAATTTTATCGGCAAATATGGTTTAGCGTTTTTAGAAATAGACTGATCGTATAAAAACTCAAGAGATTTACCTTTATAGAGGTTTTTAAGTTTCTCAATCGATAATTCGTTTCCCTTATTTTTGTTGGGTATGTATAGCACATCAAATGAAGGCCTGTTATCCACAAGAACGACGCCGTTGCGGTCCATAATCAGGCCGCGCAAAGGCTTGATGTTTCGAAAACGAACAGAGTTGTTTTCCGATTTTTGCTTAAATTCCGTTCCTCTGATTATTTGTAAATACCCCAGCCTTGCCAGCAGAATGAAAATCGCAACCAGTATTAAAGCGGTGACAATTCTAATTTTTTGCCTGAATTCGGCCGGTTCTTGTCCGTTTAACAGGTTATTCCGTTTTTCCATAAAAAAATACCTCTGCCCGGCGCATCAGGTAAAAAAATACGGGGGCAAAAATGCTGATAATCAAAGCCTGCGGTAAAAAAACAAAATATATGTTTGTTGCCACATTAAATTTAAAAACCAGAGAATAAAATAAAATTACTATAAGATCTTCTAGAAGAGCACAAAATAAACTGAATAAAACAATAATATATATTTTTTCGGTGGCCAGCCGACCGGAGACAGAAAATGAGCATAAAAAAACGACGACATAAATAAAAGCAAATAATCCTGTTACCGGACCGGAAACGCAATCAAATACAAATCCCAGAATAAAAGCCAGGATTGATCCTCTGATTAAATCCAGATGAAATCCTGCATAAACAATAACTATTAGCGATAAATCAAATACCAAACGGCCGGAAAAAATTATATCGGTAATAGTTGATTGCAGTATTATTAATAATATTGATAAGAATGGCAGCAATAAATAATAAAGCATGATTATTTGATTTTAGCTTCCCCGGAAGCAAGAATTAATATTTCCTCCAATTTGGAAAAATCAACAAAGGGAGCGACATTAATCTTCAAAAAAAGGCTGGCGTCCTGCCGGTCAACATTACTGACCTGGCCAATCAGCAAACCTTTGGGAAAGACACCGCCCATGCCGGAAGAAACAATAATGTCTCCTTCTTTTACATCCTGAGTTTTAGAAATATATTTCAATATAAACCCGCGGGGGCCTGCTCCACTAATAATTCCCTGCATCCGCGTCCGCTGTATAATTGCGTCAATGTTACTGTTTTCATCAATAAACAAAAGAACTTTGGATGCATGCCAGGAAACATCAACCAGACGTCCTATTAATCCCGGAGGCGCCATGACCGGCATGCCGGCTTTCAGGCCATGAGCCGCACCTTTATTGATCAATATTGTTTTAGAAAGCGCGGAACGTTATCTGTTGGAATAGAAGGTCTGTAGCTTTAATAGCTCATAAGTAATATTATAAAACCCAAAGCGCCTCTTCAGCCGATTTATCTTACATTCACATCAGCAACTTTGGAAACATGCAAAACAAAAACTGATTAGATAAATTATGTCAATTGTATCATGCCCTGAACATTTTTTTATACTTCAAGAGCAATATCTTTGAGCACATTGATTTGATCTAAAGCCATGCCCGCACCTCTGGCGACAGCGGACAGGGGATCATCAGTAATGGTTATGGGCAATCCGGTTTCTTCTCTGATAAGGATGTCAATATTTTGCAGCAGGGCTCCGCCACCTGTAAGAACGATGCCGCGATCAACAATATCACCGGCAAGTTCAGGTGGTGAATTTTCCAAAGTGTCTTTAATCGCGTCAACAATGAAGGTGACTTGTTCGTTGATAGCCTCTCTGATCTCTTCTGAATTAGTTTCAGTGATTTTGGGGATTCCCGAAATCAAATCGCGCCCTTTTATGGAGCCGATTTTAATTTCCTCAAATGGATAGGCGCAGCCAATTTCCATTTTGATAATTTCCGCTGTTCTTTCTCCGATGAGCAAGTTGTGCTTTCGCTTCATATACTGAACAATTGCTTCATCTATCTTATCACCGGCAACTCTCACGGATTTCGAATAAACAATTCCGGCAAGGGAAATAACGGCAACCTCCGTCGTCCCGCCGCCAATATCCACCACCATTGAACTTGTCGGCTCGGAAACAGGCAGGCCGGCGCCGATAGCTGCGGCCATCGGCTCTTCAATCAGGTAAATTTCTCTGGCGCCCGCCGATTCCACCGCCTCACGTACGGCGCGTCTTTCCACTTGCGTTATCCCTGACGGCACGGCAATAATAATTCGCGGCCGCACCAAAGACTTACGGTTATGGACAGATAAAATGAAATGCTTCAGCATTTTTTCAGTTATATCGAAATCGGCAATGACACCGTCGCGCATTGGCCTGATGGCGACAATATTACCCGGAGTACGCCCCAGCATGTTTTTAGCTTCATTGCCTACAGCAAGCACCTTTTTTGTTCCTCTTGAGTCTTGATGCACGGCTACAACAGAGGGTTCATTTAAAACTATCCCCTTACCCTTGACATAAACAATTGTATTGGCAGTACCAAGATCAATAGCAAGATCGTTGGAAAATTTTCCTAAAATATAATCAAATAGCATTTATCCTCTATCCTCCTGTATCTCCGCGAATTAAAATCATTACTTTTATATCTGATTTTTTTCTATACCGTATTTCATTATCCTAATCAACGCCTTTTTAAATTATGTTTGCATTTTGCAAATGACTATAATAATAAAGCAAAAGCTTAATTTACCATTAGACAAATCCATTATCCTTTCGAGGTGATTTTATGTTGAAATTTTTTCGCAAACACGCGCGCGGCTGGTTCATGATCGCGGTGATAGGTATCATAATTATTGTTTTTGTTCTTTACTTCGGTTCCAGCAGAGGCAGTCGGACCGCAAACGCAATTGCCACAGTTGATAAAAGACTAATCAGCGAAAGTGAATTTCACAACGAATATGAAAAATTGATGGATATGGCCAGACTTCGGCTCGGCGCGAAGCTTACTCCGGAAATACTCAAGAAAATGGACCTAAAAAGAAAAGCGTATGATAATTTACTGAACCGGCAGATTATAATTGCCAAAGCCGCGGATTTAAAGATCCAAGTTTCCGACGAAGAATTAAAAAACACGATCATGTCGATGCCAGTATTGCAAACAAACGGCACGTTTGACGAACGCAAATACCGGCAAATACTTCGCTACAATAAACTTTCCGCCGAAGATTTCGAAACTCTTCAAAAAGCAGATATGATCGCAAACAAGATTGAGTCGATTGTGCGTGAAGGCATCAAAATCTCCGATCAGGAAATTTACGACCTGTACGCTTTGCAGAACCGGAAAATTAACATTAACTTTGTGCAAATTTTCGGCAAGGATATCAAGAAGAAGATTACTCCATCCGAAACCGAGTTGGAAGATTATTTAAAGCGCAATAGTAATTTATTTCGTGTCGCCGAACAGGTAAAGATCAAATATATATTTTTCCCCAGCGATTCCTTTTCGCCCAATATCAGCGATTCCGATATCAGAGATTATTACAGCAGCAACAAAGATAAATACAAGACAAAAGACGGTAAACAATTGTCGTTGGCCGACGTTAAGGGCTCTATAACCAAAGAATTAAAAAGCTCAAGAGGAATGCTGAATGCCTACACAGAAGCGAAAAAGGCTCATGATATTATCTATCAGGAAGATAAATTTGAGGCTTATGACAATAAAAATAATTTAAAAATTCATGATGTTGATTTTTTCTCGATTAATAATCCGCCGCCGGAATTTGCATCCATCAAAACCTTTACCGCTATGCTTTTAGATTTGCAGAAAGACGAAATAAGTAAAGTCATGCCTGCAGAAAACGGCTATTATCTTCTGAAAATTATTGACAAAAAACCACCTTACCTGCCGAAACTGAACACCATCGAAAATGAAGTCAAACACCGCTTTATAGAAAGCGAAACACAGATCCTCGCTGAAAAGGGAGCGCAGTCAATTTTAGAGAATACAAAGTCAGGCGAAACCTTCGATAAAATCGCTGGAAGAAGCGGTTTGAAAGTTAACGAAACCGGGTTCTTCCAACCGGGAAACACTATTCCCAAGCTAGGATCCAGTCAGGACGCCTCCGAAATCCTTCTTCAGCTCTCTATCAACAAACCATACGCGGAAAAGCCGCTTTTCATAAATAACGCCTATGTAATATTAAAGCTCAAGGAAGTGAGCAAACTGGACGAAAAAGATTTTGAAGCAAAGAAAGCCATGTACAAAAAGATATTGATTTCTTTAAAAAGAGAAGAAGCAATGCAGACATGGCTGGAGGGCAACAAAGCGGCCATGATTAAGGAAAAAAGAGTCAGGATTAAAAAGAACGTGGAGGACCTATAATTAAAAAGGGAAGAGTTTATATAAACTCTTCCCTTTAATATTTGGTGGAGCTGAGGAGGATCGAACTCCTGACCTCTTGAATGCCATTCAAGCGCTCTCCCAGCTGAGCTACAACCCCAATAAAATGCTGATCAATTGTGCAGCCAGTTAACACAGGCCGTAATTGTTTGTCAACAGATTTTAGCTTGACTTTTTGCACTCCGTCTATATAATCGCTGCCCGTGCCGGAGTGGTGAAACTGGTAGACGCAGGGGACTCAAAATCCCCCGCTCGCAAGGGCATCTCGGTTCGATTCCGAGCTCCGGCACCAATTATAAAAAAAAGTGGCATTTGAAAAAACTGACCTTTTGTTTCCTCAAAATAATACGTATCCGGAAAAGGTTTTACTTTTCAGAACGTACTGCCAGAAAAATTTCCAGACAGTGTTTTTTATTTTATAACATCCCTTATGCCGGGCGATGGTAGCAAGAAAATATAAATGCAGCAACGGTAACGGCGTTTAGCATTCCCAATAATTTGGTTACAAGAAAAAACCGGAGACAGGCCTTGAAACAGGAAATTACAAGACCTGTCCATTGATTTGACCCGCTTGGATTTCTTTCCGTTTAATCTTTTAAGCTATCAATCCTTCTTTCTTTGTCTGAAAGCTGAAACAATTGATTCAGTCGCTTCCTTCTTTGATTGAAGGCTGAAATAATTGATTCCGTCGCTCCTTCCATTGATATTCTTTCTGTGTTTATTATGATATCGTAGTGTTTAGGATCAGCAATATCAGCATTAAAATATTTCCTCACGAACGCCTTACGGTTATTCTCTGTTTTGACCACGTATTGTTCCGCTTCGGCCTTCGTGTATCCTCTGTCATCTATAAAATGTTTAATTCTTAATTCCAGCGGAGCGATTATCCTGACCCTGAATGTCTTTTCCCGCGGCAGGACATAACTGGCTCCTCTGCCAACAATAATTACATTGCCGAAAATGCCGATAGTCCCGATAACTCTGGTCAGATGATGCAGGTATTCTCCCGGCCAGGGACGATTTTCCCCGAATAAAGATGAAAGCAGCGTTTCCCGGAATGTTACTTCCCTTTCATCAAGGGATTCTATTACTCTTCTGCTCATTTTGGCGCTGTCGGCAACATGCTGAATTATCTGACCGCCTATCAAATCCAGATTTAGAGCCTTTGCCAGTCTTCTGGCAATCTCACTTCCTCCGGCACCCGGTTCTCTGGAAATAGTTATTACCGGTCCTCCCTTAAAATTTTCAATTTTGAGTCCCTGTTGTAAAGCTTTAGCCAGAAGCTTACGCCATTTGTCCACTTGCTGCTGGACCATACGGTCCATGATCGCTTTTTCATCTTCATCTTCATTTGAAGCCGTTACCTTGATAGATAAATCCCTCGTGTAATCAGGACAATGGCTTCCCAGAAAAGCGTCTGTTGACAACTTAAACCTTTTTTGACATTCCCTGCGCCAGGCGCAAACACCGCAAATGTGTGTTTCTACTGCCATAACTATCACCTTCTTTCTTGCTGACAATAGCTGTTATTTTTTTAACTCAATGCCTCAAAGCCGGCAACAATATCCAGCAGTTCTTCGGTTATAGTCATCTGACGCGTACGGTGAAACTGCATGTGTAGATCCTGCATTTGCTCTTCAATATTCTTTTCAGCGTTCTGCATGGAAGCCAGACGGCTGGCGTTCTCACTGGCCAGCGATTCGGCAAACGCGCGGTAAAGCGAAACGAAAAGATATTCTCTAATGAGCGAGGAAAAAATCTTATCGCCGTCCATCCGGTAAATGGGCAGGGTCTTGGAATCCCATTTCTTGCGGGCGATTTCTTTAAGCCAATCGCGATTCATAGGCAGCAGTTGAACATGGTAAGGACGATAGTTGGCGCCGCTGATATAATCGTTATAGAACAGCATAAAATGATCAACGTTATGCTTGAAATGCCACTCTTCAATAATCATGATGATTTCCTGAACCAGCGGCGTTATCCCCGCCGTGGAACTGGGAGTGGCCTGCAATTCATCTATGGGTTGTCCCGCATCCTCCACATAATCCGCCACACGCGCACCCACCGCCAGTACTTTGCGGTTTTCTTTTTTCACGCCGGCTTCTTTGATGTGATCCAGCGCGAAAACGGAGTGCTGCATCATCGCGCCCATTCGTTCTTTAAGTACAATTTGCAGTCCCATTTCTACAGTCCGGTTGTAGTCATCAAGAGACTCCACGGCTTTTTGATATTGCCGGATACTTACGGCCGCCAGAGCCTTCATCGTTTTGACCACCGATAAAAGATCGCCCGCACTTTTAATTCTTCTTTTCAGGGACTCAGTTGTTTGCATTTGCTTCCTCGATCTCTTCAAACGGCGCAATGGCCGGTTTGATTTTGTTCATGATGCTGTCGCGATTCGCCATTTCCAGTTTTTTACCTGCCTCAATGCGTCCGCATAATTCCGGCAGTTGTTCGTTGACGGTTTGCAACAGTTGCCCTTCCACTTCACGTATATTATCTATCGGAACATGATCAAGGGCGCCACCGGTGACGGAAAGCAGACTGGCAATCTGTTCTGACGCGCGCAGAGGTTTGTATTGCCCCTGTTTGAGAATTTCACGCACGCGCCAGCCTCTTTCCAGTACCCGTTTCGTGCTTTCGTCAAGCCTTGTGCCGAAACGAGAGAAGGATTCCAGCTCTTCAAATTGCGAGTAGGACAGGCGCAAATCGCCCGCCACGGAACGATAAGCGGGCAGCTGCGTTTTGCCGCCGACGCGCGACACGGATTTACCGACATCCACCGCCGGCAGAATGCCTTTGTTGAAAAGCACCGGTGACAGATAAATCTGCCCGTCCGTGATGGAAATCAGATTGGTCGGAATGTAAGACGACATATCCTGCGCTTCCGTTTCGGTAACGGGCAGGGATGTCAACGACCCGCCGCCCAGTTCCGGCCGCATATGCGTGGAACGCTCCAACAGGCGCGAGTGAATATAAAATATATCGCCGGGGAAAGCTTCACGTCCCGGAGGCCGCCGCAAGAGCAGAGAGACTTCCCGGTAAGCACGGGCATGCGATGTCAGATCGTCATAGACAATCAACACATCACGCCCCTGTTCGACGAAATATTCTCCCATGCTCGTGGCCGCGTAAGGCGCGATAAACTGCAGACCCGGCGTGTCTTCACCGGTGGCCACGACGACCATGCACGATCCCATGACGCCGTGATCGCGCAGTTCGGCAATCACCTTGGCCACATCGGCGCTTTTCTTGCCGACAGCGCAGTAAATGGAGATAATCCCCGTTTCTTTCTGGTTGATAATTGTATCCACGGCAATGGCTGTTTTACCGGTCATTCTGTCACCCAAGATAAGTTCGCGCTGGCCGCGCCCGATGGGTATAAGCGCGTCGATATCTTTGATGCGCGTTTGCAGGTGCTCGACTACCGGTGCGCGGTGCATTTCCGCCGGAGAGGGTCTTTCCACCGGAAGACGCATGACTGTATTGACTTCGCCCAAACCATCAAGCGGACGTCCAAGGGGATCGACCACTCTTCCTAAAAGCCCGTCTCCCACAGGCACATCCAGCACGCGCTTGGTGCGGTGCACTTCAGACCCAACTTGCAGATTTTCACTGGGGTCAAGAAGAATCACGCCGATTTCCGTCGGATCTATATTGAAAACCAGCCCCATGTAGTTGCCTGTAAAGCGTACCAGTTCCTCCGCGCGAATGTGCGGCAGGCCGCCGACTCTGGCAATATCGCGGCCCACAAAATTGACCGTGCCTATTTCTAATTGACGCAACTCAGGATTCTGCTCGTCCAGAACCTTCTCCATGGTGGAAAAAGTATCATCCAGGAAAGTTTTTAATTCCTTACTTTCCAATTGGCTAGCCTCTTGATTCATTCTACGCCTCCTGAACTCTTTGCCATTTTTAGTGACACTCGCTAAGAGCAAACGGAGTGCAGCTCGAAGCGTTAGTGGAACTATCCCCGAAGCGAAGCGGAGGGGATTCTATTCACTATTCACTATTCACCGTCTTCATCCCGCGTCGTCGAAGATGCCCTTTAGGGTACTGCGCTCCTGGGATAATTCGACTAACGTCTCGAGCATCATTACATTCGCTCTCGACGAGTCTCATTATGCCGCGTGCGCCTCTTTCTGGAGCGTTTCGGTCATACTTTCCACCAGCGCCTCCAGATACTCGTTGAGACTCCAGGCGATCTTATGTCCATTCACCCGCAATTCAATGCCCGACACAATGTCCGGCTGCTGCAGATACCTGATCGTAAAACCGTTGGTTATCTGCTTCTTCAGAACCTCCTCGATTTGCGTTCTCCTTTGTTCGGAAATGCTAAAAGCGCTCTGGATGATCACATTATTGCCGACGCCGCTGATAGCTTTGCGGATCTGAATGCTTTTTTCCTCATCAAGCGCCTTGATACGCCGGAGGAATTCATCCACAATCCGATCCTCCAGATCGGCGTCCGCCAGATCGCTCAAGGCCTTACGCGCTGTGGCATATAATTGTTTGGCCGCCCGCTGGCGCAAATCATAGAAAAAGGCGTCATGTTCGCGAACCAGCATATCCTGCCAGCGCGCCTTGACCTGATCAACTTCCTCGCGGACTTTTTCCATCAGTTCCTTGCGTTTGGCATCAGCGGCCATTGTCGCCTCATTGAGCATCTTCTCTTTCGTCTCGTTGAGCAACTGGTTGCGCTTTTCATAAAGCCCGGCAGCCTCGGTTGCCTTGACTTTCAGATCTTCGGCTTCGGCAAA
>JAPLJP010000022.1 GCA_026388535.1 Deltaproteobacteria bacterium
CAACATTCAATCCTTATATTGTCGAATGCTTTTTGAAACTCATTCAGCAATAGCACCTTTCACAATCAGGATACATGACAAATGAAGGCTATGGCACATAGGGGTAATGAGCGTATTGAAAAGAAAAAGAATCCAATAAAGGAAGTTTATCCGACTGTGCCTAATGAAACTGCCGAAAATTACTTTTTCAATATTTAGTCTTGTTGTCGCGAATCTTATACCCCTGGCGGGAGTGTTCCTGTTCGGCTGGGATGCCGCAGTTATTGTGCTTCTGTATTGGGCCGAGAATCTTGTCATCGGATTCTATAACATTTTGAAGATGACCTTTTTGAAAGTTTATTCTCGTGCGTCGATTCTGGAAACGCTTTTTGCAATTCCCTTCTTCTGCCTTCATTACGGGGCGTTCTGCGCGGTACATGGCTATTTACTACTTGTCTTATTTAATTTGGGAGATGGGGCGTCGTCGTTCGTTCCAAAGGAAACCTGGCCCGGGCCTTTTGTGTTCCTGCAAATGCTTGCTTCGGTAGTTACCAGTCTTTGGCAAACACATCCCCCGGGAATGGAATGGTCAGTTGTGTGTCTCTTCTTGAGTCATGGCCTATCGTTTAAGCAGAATTACCTGGGGAAGAAGGAATATACTTCTTTTACCACAGCAAAGCTGTTAATCCAGCCATACAAGAGGATTATTATTCTTCATGTGGCAGTTATCGCCGGCGCTTTACCGATCATGATGTGCGGTTCACCAGTCCCACTGCTGTGCATCCTGGTTCTGCTCAAGACAGGCATGGATATTTTCCTGCATATGAAAGAACATCGTATCGATTCCCCGTAATTTTGTTTTTCTACTTTTTTCCGTTCAGGCGATATTTCCAAAGGCAATGATTACTTTAAAATTAATTGACATAAAAACGGAACTCCCTTATATTTTCCTTGCAAGAAAGCAAGGTCTTATCAGGCAAAGGATTTGTTAAGTATCACCGTATCTATTTCTTAAAGAAAAGGTACATAAATCACTAAAAAAAGGAGGCTATTATGCCATTTGAAATGATGAAAAAAATAATGATGACAGGAATCGGTCTGGCGCTGAAAACCCAGTCTGAGATTGAATCAATGTCCAAAGAGCTTGTTAAAAGAAGCAAAATGAGCGAGGCGGAAGGGAAAAAGTTTGTTGCTGACGTTGTGAAAAAATATGGCAAGGCCAAAAAAGATATGGAACAAAAGATCCAAAAAGGGGTCGCCGATTACATGTCCAGTGCCGATATCGCCAGCAAAAAAGAGCTGAATGCTCTAAAAAATGAGATCAAAAATCTGAAAAAAGCTCGCAAGAAATAGAGCCTGTTAGTGTGGCTCCCGTCCGGAAAAGACAGACCATGATATGAAAACATTTAGGGATATGAGCGAATGTTAAGCATCAGACAAATAGGTGTTCTTGGCCGGACTTACCGTAATTTTAACCGCTATCGCCAGATTCTGACCATTCTTTTCCGGTATGGTTTTGATGATCTTGTGGAAAGGCTGAAGATCGATCAGTACATTGAGATCGGTCTTCAGCTGATCTCCAGGCATAAGCGGGAAAATGTTGAAAAACTAAGCCGGGCTGAACGCCTGAGGCTTCTTTTTGAAGAATTGGGGCCGACATTCATTAAATTCGCCCAGATTCTCTCCACGCGACCGGATATTATTCCCGCGGATGTGATCCGGGAATTCGAAAAACTTCAGGATGAAGTTCCGCCTTTTTCCTACGCCGAAGCAAAAGAAATTATTGAGGCTGAACTGGGCGACAGCATAGATACCTTTTTTTCTTCTTTTGACGAAACTCCCCTGGCATCCGCATCCATCGCTCAGGTTCATAAAGCGGTGCTCAAAGATGGCGAGATAGTCGCCGTTAAAGTGCAGAGACCCGGAATCAGCAAAATAATAGAAGTGGATCTGGAGATAATGCTCCATCTGGCCACATTGATGGAGAAGAATATCGAGGAGATTTCTTTTCAAAAGCCGACCCGGGTGATTGAAGAATTCGCGCGAACCCTGGAGCGCGAGCTTGATTTCAGCACGGAAGCCGCGAGCATGGAGAGGGTTTCCGCCCAGTTTGTCAATGACAGAACCATTTATATTCCCAAGGTGTATTCGGATTTTTCGGGTATCAGGGTTCTGACAATGGAATATGTGGATGGCATCAAAGTATCCGAAATCGGAAAACTCGAAGCCGCCGGATTGGACCCGAAAATCATTACTTCCCGGGGCGCCGATTTTGTAATGAAGCAGGTATTTGAATTCGGGTTCTTCCACGCCGATCCCCATCCGGGCAATGTTTTTGTGCTCCCGGATAATGTCATCTGCCCTATTGATTTTGGAATGACCGGTTCTGTGGATAAACGTCAGCGGGCTCTTTTTGTGGATATTTTGGAGAGCCTCGCGAAAAAGGATTCGGAGCGATGCGCGCGGCTGATGCTGGAACTGGGCGAATACGACGAAGAGCCGGATATCAGGGTTTTTGAAAGAGAGATTGATGCTTTCATGGGAAAGCATCTCTCCAAATCCCTGAAAGACATTGATTTGGGGAGTTTGCTTCAGGATTTGCTGGATGTTGCGTCAAACAACAGGGTCAGAGTTCCTCCGGTTATATTTTTGATGATTAAAGCCTTTGCCGCCATGGAAGGAATTGCCCGCCTCCTCGATCCTGAATTTGATATGATCGCCCACGCCGAACCTTTTGTTAGACGGGCAAAACTCGCCCGGTATTCTCCCCGAAAAATCGCTGAAGATCTTTTTACAACCCTTTCCGATTCGCTGACTGTTTTGCAGGCTCTTCCCCGTGAAGTGCTTCAAGTCACCCGACTCGCCCGCCAGAATAAATTGACCCTCAATATGGAGATGCGAGGGCTTGACGCCTTTCTTCGGTCTCTTGACCAGGTGACTAACCGCCTGTCATTTTCCGTCATCATCGCGGCCCTTATCATCAGTTCCGCCCTTCTTCTTGCATTTGGCACACCGCCGCTTATCTATGGGATTTCCCTTGTGGGAATGCTGGGATTCACTGCGGCCGCGGTTTTAGGAATCTGGCTTCTCATCGCCATACTGAGAAAAGGTATGCTGTGATTACAAATAAATTAGTTTGAACATAATTTGCTTATGACAACACAAGTTTTATTATATGCATTTCTAACCGGTTTTTCTTTGATCCTTGGTATAATATTAGGCACCACTTTTAAATTCAGCCAGAAAGTTATTGCGGCAATAATGGCCTTTGGCTCCGGCGTTTTAATATGTGCTTTAACTTTCGGGCTAATGGAAGAAGCGTTTAAGCATGGAGGATTTGATGCCATAATTATAGGGTTCTTATTAGGAGGCCTGGTTTTTATATTCGGGGATTTTCTGATACACAGATATGGCGGAAGAAACCATAAAAGAAAGAAGCATTTTACAACTATAAAAGAAACAAACGGGAAGGCAATTGTATTAGGCGCTCTTCTTGATGGGATTCCGGAATCAGTAGCTTTGGGAGTGTCCCTTGTCAGTAAAAATGGAATTGGATTCTTAATGCTCGTTGCAATATTTATGTCCAACCTTCCCGAGAGCATATCATCCATAAACGATTTGCAAAAAGAGGGGTTATCCAAAAAGCAGATATATCTGTCATGGTCAATAGTAAGCATAAGTGTTGCATTGAGTGTTGTTTTAAGTTTCCTGTTCCTGCAAAAGCTGGATTTAAATACTCTCGGCATAATCGAGTCTTTTGCATCAGGGGCAATCCTGGCAATGCTTGCCGACAGTATGATGCCTGAAGCTTATGAAGAAGGCGGCTATCTTATCGGGATTTTAACCATCCTGGGATTTTTAACCGCTTTTATTCTTTCAAAATTTTAGTGAGACCCAAGCTTCAGAAGCGAAGTGAACTGAAGCTTGCTGGACGTAATGAGACTTAAACTTCAAAAGCAAATAACCTAAAGGTCACTATAGGCGCATTGAAGTTTTTAGCCGAATTATCCATTAGTCAAAGACTATTGGAAACTAATGAAACTCGCTAAGAACGAGCACAGCGAAGTTCGCAGCGTAAGTTGAATTATCCCTTGTGTGGAGCATATAGGGATATCCCAGGCGCAGAGCGCCGCGGGACAGTGAAGAACGGCAATTTTGTGCATCATCTCTAAAAGGGAGGTTGTTATGAATACAGTTTCAGCGCCCAAACTTTCAATCAAAGAGCCCAAGGGATTATCCCAACGCGTCCAGTGGCTGCGCGATTATTATTTCCGGGGAACCGAGCGCGCCTGGAACAATGAATATACATCATGGACTACCGCAACTCCCTGGGACATCATTTATAATGAGCTGACATTTTATATAGTGCCGGAGACTTATACACTGCTCACCACGCTGGGAGCTTCCTATCTGCAGGCGGCAAGGCCCGTTGCGCTATCTCCGGATTTCTGGCAGTGGCCGCGGGTTCAGCGGCGGGCCTGGTTTGTGAAGGAAGTTATTGTCAATTATGTGCCGCAGGAAATACTGCCGGGCGATCTGCTGGCCGGCGCCAGATTTAATATTCAAACATCCATGTGCTTTACGAAAGAGGAAAGCAGCCAGTGGTTGCGAGCGATAAAGGGTAAAAATGGCGCGAGGGCCAGGATGAAATGGTTTCATGATCATGGTTACGGAAATGCCGGCGCCACGAGCGGCCATCTTATTCCGGGTTATGAACGATTGCTGAAAATAGGCTGGAAAGGTGTGTTTGCCGAACTTCTTTCCCTTTACAACGCGCTGGAAGGTAAAGAGCGCGAGGGCGCAAAAGGAGCACAGCTTAAGGCCATGATGACATCGTCCACTATGGCGCGGGATCTGGCTTTAAAATACAAAGATCTATGCGCTGAACTTGCCGTAAAAGAAAAAGATGCGGCGCGTAAAAACGAATTAACTAAAATGGCTCAAAATTTAAATAAAGTGCCCTGGGAACCGGCGACGACATTTTGGGAGGCCGTGCAGGCGCTGTGGATCAATCACATGCTGGTGCTGACCGATGAAAATTATCCCGGCGCCGGAGTTTCCTTCGGCCGGTTCGATCAGTATCTCTGGCCGTATTATCAGCGTTCCATTCATGAAGGCATGGACAGAGAGTTTGCCAAAGAAATTCTGAAATGTTTTTGGGTGCACGCTAATACCGCCTATGATGCCATGATCCGCAACGGCAATCAGGGCATCACCGCCGGTTTCGGCCAGCTCATCACCCTGTCCGGTCTGGGCGCGGAAGGCCTTGATATGACCAATGATCTTACCTATGTCATTTTAGAAGTGATCGATGAGATGTCGCCCATCCTGGAGCCCAAGCCCAACGTGCGGCTGCACCGCAACAGTCCGGAAGAGCTGTATGATAAGGTTGTGGACATGATCGAATCCAGTCAGGGAGCGCCTTTCCTGCTTAATTTTGATGAACGCTCCATGGCCGGCATGATGCTTGAGGCAAAAAAAGCAAATCTCACGCATCTGATCAGCAAGGACAATGTTCATGACTACGCGCCGGTCGGCTGTCTGGAGAACACGATGGTCGGTAATGACAGATCCGGTACGGTAGACAACAATCTCAATTTGCTCAAGGCTGTGGAACTGGCGATGACCGGCGGAAAAGATTTGCTTGCCTTCACCGACCCCATGACCGGCAAGACCCAAAAGCCAAAGCAGGATGGCCCCCGCACCGGAGATGCCGCATCTTTTAAAACATGGGAAGAATTCTGGGAAGCCTATGCCGCGCAGACGCGATATATTATTCAAAAATGCGTTGATTTGTACGAGACATCGGAATCGGTACGCGCCCGATTTTTTGCCACGCCTTATCTTTCCTGCATGGTCAAAGGCTGTGCACAGCAAGGCCTGGATGTAACGCAGGGTGGAGCTGAAATCAGCTTCACCACGCTGGAGGCCGTTACCTATGCCACAACCGTGGATTC
>JAPLJP010000100.1 GCA_026388535.1 Deltaproteobacteria bacterium
CGGTAAATCAGAATTTCCCGTTGTTGTTTATCGTTTTATTCTGAGCGCTTTCATTTTTTTTAATTTCCATATTACATTTAATTAACTAATATGTTTTGTGGAGGTTTCCCGAGTATTAAAAAGATGGCATCTAATACTTGACGATTGTATTTAATCGTAATATTTTAATCTTAGTATTAAATATTGTTTTTTTCTGATTATTTGGAATTCTTATGTACAGTTTGGGAATTAACATTGGATCATCCAGCGTTAAGGTGAGCATGTTGGATGGAGATAGTATTTCATGGGTCGATGTAGAACCTCATGAAGGCAATTTTCTTCAAACACTGAAGAAAATTTTATCACATCATAGCCTTCCGGCGAAGACTAAAGTTCTAACCACTGGTACAGAAGGCAGAAATCTTTTAAACATAAACAGCGTAATTGAACCTATCTGCATAGAAGAGGCTCTCCGCAAAATTAATTATAAAGTTGACGCGGTAGTTTCTCTTGGAGGCGAGGATCTCGTTGTTTATACCATCGATAAAAAGAACAAGATAATAACCAGTTTTTCAGGAAACAAATGTGCTTCGGGCACAGGCGAATTCTTCAAGCAGCAGTTGGCGCGGATGAACATGACGCTCGGAGACATCCGGAATATTCCCGAAGACAGCCGGGTTTTAAAACTCTCATCACGCTGTTCAGTATTTATGAAAAGTGATTGCACTCATCGCCTCAACAAGGGCGAGGCCAAAACAGGCGATATTGTATTGTCGCTGAGTGAAGTGATGGCCATTAAAGTAATTGATTTTCTTAAAAGGGCCAGAATAGATAAGGGGAAAGTACTGCTTGTCGGCGGCGTTACTCAAAATACCTACATTCTGCGCTTCATTCGCGAACACATGCCGAAAATTGAATTCATCGTTCCCGAACAGGCGCCCTATTTCGAAGCTTACGGCGCTGCGCTTTTGGCCGGGAAAAACGGCGAAGACTTGCCACCTTTGAATTCATTATTCAAAGAAAGCCATATTCAGTTTAAAAGATTTAAAGATCTTAAGTCCGCGGAGGGGAAAGTCACCTACCTGCCCTCTCAAAAAGGCAGAGTCGTTGCCGGTCGTGAATATATTCTTGGCGTTGACGGCGGTTCCACCACAACAAAGGCATGCCTGATCGACATCGAAACTTCCGAAGTCACTGCGTCTTTTTACGGAAGAACGCACGGCGATCCGGTGGCCTCTCTTAAAAACTGTCTCGTGGAAATGAAAAAGCAGATACGCCAGGATATCGGTGACGGTAAAATCATTATAACATTGGCTTCGACCACCGGTTCATCACGCGAAATTTTAGGCGTACTTCTGGAAACACCCGCCGTATACAACGAAATCATTGCGCATGCCGTCGGCACCACTTTTTATAAAGATAATATTGATACAATCTTTGAAATCGGCGGTCAGGACGCCAAGTATGTTTTTTTAAAAAATAAAGTTCCCATTGATTACGCCATGAACGAAGCCTGTTCAGCGGGCACTGGATCGTTTCTGGAAGAATCGGCTCATGGCGACTTAAATATCTCCGAGGCTTCGTTAATAGGCGACATCGCGCTCTCCGCGGATGCGCCGCTCAAGTTCGGCGAGCACTGTTCGGCTTTCATCAATTCAGATATTCGCAATGCCGTTCAACAGGGAGCATCCCGCGAAGACATTACCGGGGGTATCGTTACCTCCATAGTCTCCAACTATCTCAACAGAGTTGTTGGTAACCGGACAATCGGCAGAAATATTGTTCTGCAAGGCGGCGTGGCCAAGAACAAAGCTGTTCCCCTGGCCTTCGCGATGCTTTTAAATAAGAATATTCTAGTGCCGCCGGATCCGGAGCTCATGGGATGTTTCGGTGTAGGAATTTTGGCCAGACAAAAGCTGGAAGAAGGATTTCTGACCAAAGCAAATTACGACCTGGACGATATTCTCGCCACAAATATAATCCAGGAAAAGGAATTTCAGTGCAAAGCCTGCGATAATTTCTGTCCGATCCGTGTTCTTAATGTTAACGGCCACAAATACATGTTCGGCGGCCGATGTAATAAGTACGCCAACATCAGGAAGAAAAAAGTATTTAATGAAGAAGAAGTGACCGACTATATTGAAAAGCGCAATGATATCCTTTTTAAGGAATGCTCTCCCGATTCTGATAAATTGATCAGAAAAAAAGATTGCGTGGTCGGCATTCCCCTCTGTTTTTCCATCTATACGCTCTGGCCTCTTTACTCATGGTTTTTTCACAGTCTGGGTGTGGAAACATTTATATCAAAAGAAATATCACATGAAGGAATAGCTAGGGTTGAAAGCAATTATTGTTTTCCGGCGGAAATAGCGCACGGCGCGGTACAGGATATTTTTAACCGTAAAGTTGATTATATTTTTCTGCCACATTTCCGCGATATGGAAAGCTACGAGAAAAACGTTCCGGCTAATTTTTGTCCCATAACGCAGAGCCTGCCCTACTATATTAAAAAGGCTTTTCCGGAAATCCCGGAAGAAAAATATTTAGCGCCGGTGGTTAGTTTCATGTATGGAACTCAAAAGGCCGCCGAACCTTTCATCGCGATGGCCGCAAAACTGGGATTCAACGAAAACGAAGCAAAAAACGCATTCGCCGTCGCCTATGAAAAACAAATGGAATGTTTTGCCAGATTCTCAGAACTGGGCAAGCAGGCGCTTCAAGAAGCGCGCCTTGCCAAACGGCCGGTAATAGCTATTCTGGGACGTCCCTATAACTCTTTTACACCGGATGCTAATATGGGCATACCCCGGAAATATACATCCAACGGTTTCTCGGTCATTCCTTTTGATATTCTTCCCTTTGCCGATGAATCTATCTATCCCAACATGTACTGGTATTACGGTCAGCAGAATATGAAAGCCGCAGCGCTTTTGAAGAATGAAGACAACATTTTCATTACGTATATCTCCAATTTCTCCTGCGCGCCCGACTCCTTTATGCTGCACTATCTTAAATGGATAATGGGAATTAAACCTTTCCTGATTTTGGAGTTGGATTCACATACGGCCGACGCAGGTGTGGATACGCGCATTGAAGCTTTTCTGGACATTATCGAAGGATACCGCTCCAAACTCGCCGATATCCACGAGGAAAGATATGATAATGGTTTGCGCTTCATTAATAATCCCGGTGAAGATATTCACATCAAAAACAATATAACCGGTGAAAAAATACCGATTAAAAACAATACTCGCGTTAAACTGTTGCTTTCCAATATGGGCAGGCTTTCGGCGGAATTGGTCGGTGCGACAATCCGCGGCTTAGGAATCAATGCTGAGACCATGCCGGTGCCTGATATTTATACTCTGCAAATGGCGCGCAATCACGCCTCCGGCAAAGAGTGTCTGCCTTCGCACCTTGTATTAGGCAGTACGCTCAAATATTTATCCTCTGAAAAATACCGAAAGGATGAGATATATATTCTATTTGTTCCCACCACGACAGGACCATGCCGTACCGGCCAGTATTTTGTTTTCTATGAAAACCTCTTCAGGGATCTGCGCATGGAAAACGTGTTAGTCATCACGTTGGATTCAGATAATTCCTACAACGAGTTAGGATCACAATTTTCCAAATACGCCTGGTGGGCAATCACCATCGGCGATTATATGAAGGATATAGAGACATCCTTAAAAACCTGCGCGGACGATCCTGTAAAAGCAATGATTGATTATAATAAAATCTGGCAAAAAATGATCAGCGTAGCCGAACAAGATGTTACAAAAATGCTTCCCATTTTAAGGGAAATATCCGTAGATATTGCAAAAATACCATTAAAGAAAAAAATAGATAACTTCCCTAAAGTGTTGATTGTAGGAGAGATTTATGTTCGTCGCGATGATTTTGCTGTGGACGAGTTGATTCAGCACTTCAGCAGACGCGGAATTATCGGTAAGGTATCTAGTGTTGCTGAATGGGTTTACTATTGCGATTTTGTCCGGCATTATGAATTTAAAAAAAGATTGAGTCTGCTTCCCCTTTATCGTCGTTTCTTCTCCAAAGAGTTGATGGATTTAATCAACTGGAATATTGAACATGCTTACAAGCGCAATGTCGAGAAAAATGTCCGCGAAACACTGGCACGAACAGACTTAATTCCACATTCTCCGCACAACATGCGGGAAATAATGAAAAATTCTGAAGAACATTTTGTAAGCAAAGAGCTTTATTCAGAAATAAGCATATCGAGTGGCGTTGCCGCAACGGCAATGATGGATGGATACTCCGGCATAGTGAATATTTCTCCTTTTGCCTGCCTCATCGGACGGGTTATCGAGGGGGTATTGACACCTTGGGCTAGAGAACGAAAATATCCTATGATATCAATTGAAATTGACGGCAACCTTCTGCCTCCCAATGTTCTCAACAAACTTGAAATTTACATGCTTAACGTGCTGAGGTTCAAAGATAAAAAAGAAACAAACGTTAAACAATCAGGTAAGGATCAACCAATTTAATATGAAGAAAGATATGACAGGAATTATTTTGGCCGGCGGCAGGAATTCCCGCATGAAAGCTCCCAAAGCTTTTCTAGAAATAAATGGCATTCGCCTGATTGATAATATTTTAGCCGTTTATCAGGGAATATTTTCTGAAATAATTATCGTAACCAACGACCCCTTATCCTACACGGAATTTTCTGATACAGCCATCGTCACCGATATTTACAAAGGTAAAGGACCTTTAGGCGGAATTTATACCGGCTTATTTTACGCCGCAAACAATTATTCTTTTGTTGCCGCGTGCGATATGCCTTTTTTAAATAAAGATCTTATTATTTATCTAACCGAACAAGTTGGCAAACATGATATTATAGTTCCCCAACTTCCAGATGGCTTTCAGCCTCTGCACGCCATATATTCTCAAAATTGTCTTTCTCACATAAAAAAACTGCTGAATGCTGATAAACTCAAAATTACCGGATTCTATAAAGAAGTACGCCTGTTGAATATTCCAGAAGAAAAAATTAAACCATTCAACAAAGATGGCCGTCTTTTCCTTAACATCAATACACCGGAAGATTTAAAAGCTCAGCAATGAATAAGAATTTTGTATTGATTTAATCACGGATTGGCGTCGGTTGGACCCATTTTTTATTCTCTCCGTTATAATACCATTTATCCGGAAAGCCGCGGCGGTGGATAAAAACAGGGTTGTCTGCCCAGCGCAAAAGTTCTTTATAAGCGTCATGAATTTTGCGGAAGGTGACTGCCTGGCCGCCGGCATCAGGGTGATGAATTTTTACCTGGTGTCTGTACGCATTTTTTATAATTTTACTTAACTCATGGGAGTGAAGATCAGCCTTATTTATTTCCAGATAATTCAATGATTCCATTTTTATAGTTGGAATTCTTATTAACCGGGGACGCTGTGACCACTCGGATATAATGCAGCGAGTTGCCATCTTTAAAACATACTGGGAGGCCCGATAATTTTTGTTTGTCCTTTTTGACTCCGCCCACCATGCATCTCCCATATTATTGGTCATTATATTGAAATCTTTGGCCGGATTATTTTCCGCTGTACGCTTACCAGTGTAACGGAATATTTCTTTGACTCCAAAGGGAACAATATCCAGAAAAATCATACTGTCTGAAAAATAAAAAGTCGCGTAACGCGTATTTAAGGCTTCAAGCAAACCGCTCTTCATATTTAGTTTCTGTCTAAGGTGCTGGCGGCATTTTACAGAGCAGTAGCGACGATTTTTAATGTTTTCTGTCGTACCGCAGGAAAGACAACGATTTTCATTTTCAGCGAATAATTTACTTTTTATTAACATCTTATATTGTAATGAGACTCAAATTTCAGAAGCGAAGCGCGATGAAATTTGTAAGTCATATTATCCCGTAGCCAAACGCTATCGGGGCTATCTCGCGAGATAGCCCTTTGCTAGAGCTTTGTTCACATGCAGCACGCCTTTATTCATATCCTTCATTGGATAATCCGGCGTAATAGTCGGCAGCATATCAGCCTCAAGTTGAGTCTTAATAACTGAACCAACCGGGACATAGCGTTTATCAGCAACTTTAACACCCATTAAAATAGCACCTGGTTCGATCACGCAATTCTTTCCCACAAAAGATTTAAACACCAATACCTTCATTCCTACAAAAGTATCATCCATCACCGCGGCTGGTCCGTGAATCTGCACCTGATGCGCCAGAGAAACTCTGCTACCGACGTAAACTGCGTATTTTTTACCGTCAACCTCGATAAGATTTTTTTCAACTGGTTTGCCGTCCACTTCCGTTTCCAGCGCGTGAATGACCACGCCGTCCTGCACATTGGTTTCGTCGCCGACATAAAGCGGCTGTCCTTCGTCGCCGCGAACACACGCCGTTGGCGAGACCATTACATTGTTCCCCAGAATAACGTTGCCGATTACGGCCGCCAGCGGATGCACAAATGTGCCCGATCCAATCACCGGTTCGGAAACCTTTGCGTTGAAATCTGTTTTTACATTTTTTTCGATCATCTTCTTCCTCCGTTTTAATGAGACTCAAATTTCACAATTGTATAACCTGAAGGTCACTAAAGGTGCTGTGAAATTTGTAAGTCGAATTATTCAATTACTTTTTTCTTTTTCCTTTTTCAGCAGTTCCTGCCAAACGTGCTCTACCCTCTTTTCGGTTTCAGAAACACTGCCTTTATTATCAATCACAATATCCGCCAGCGCCCTTTTTTCATTAATCGGCATTTGGCTGTTTAATCTTTTTTCAGCCTCTTCTTTATTCACCCTATTGCGCGCTATCAAACGGCGGATCTGTTCTTCGGGCGTGATGAGAACCAATATCGTCAGATCAAACAGATGTTGCATATTGCCTTCGAATAAAAGAGGAACGTCAGAAAGAACAATGGCGTGATTTTCCTTTTTGCCGATTTTCTCTAAACGCACATGCCACGATTGATAAACCAAGGGATGAACAATATTGTTAAGCGTAATTAGTTTCTTTTTATCGGCAAATACAATATTTCCAAGTTTAACGCGGTCTATTTTTTTATCCGACAGGAGAATTTCTTTGCCGAAAGAATCGACGACTTTTTTCCACGCCGGCCTTTCCGGTTCCTGCGCTTCGTGAGCCAGCCTGTCAAAATCAATCAAATGAGCTCCATAGCTCACAAACATCTTTGCCACGGTTGATTTTCCGCAGGCAATACCGCCTGTCAATCCAACGTTCAACATAACTTACTTCTTATTTAGCTCATAGATAATACGCAGACCGTCCAGCGTCAGCATCTCTTCAATTTTTTCAATCGTTTTTGTCTCCGGTGCTATAACCCTTGCCAACCCTCCCGTGGCAATCACGAGCGGATTTGTTTTTACTTCCCTTTTCATCCGTGCGACTATACCGTCCACCAGACCGGCATAACCGAACATAATTCCCGCCTGCATGGCGCTTACCGTATCTTTCGTAATTACCGTTTTGGGTTTACTGAACTCGACCCGGGGTAATTTTGAAGCTCTTTCAAAAAGCGCTTCGATGGAAATCACAATACCCGGGGCAATACATCCGCCCATATACTCCCCTTTGGGAGAAACATAATCAAAAGTAGTCGCAGTGCCGAAATCAACAATAATTGATTCTTTGCGGTATTTGTTGTAAGCCGCCACAGCGTTGACAATTCTGTCCGCACCCACTTCTTTGGGATTATCATAAAAGATGGGCATCCCTGTCTTAATTCCCGGCCCGACAATCAGCGGTTTAACGTTAAAATATTTAATGCATAGAGGCTCCAGAATATTGAGCATGGGCGGCACCACACAGGAAATAATAATGGCAGATACTGCTTTTATCTCTTTGGCTTTCATCCGGCTGGACTGATACAAATTGTAAATGAGCACACCATATTCATCAATAGTATGGTCTATCTCCGTTCGGATACGCCAATCGTGCAGTAAATTATCCTCATCAAAAAGACCCAGAACCGTATTGGTGTTACCAACATCAATGACTAAAAGCATATTTCTATCACCTCTTTAATATTGTCGCGTCTCCCGCTGAAACCCGAAGCGTTTCATTTTTATCAATCAGAAGAATTAATGAACCGTCATCATCAAGGCCTGTTGCCCTGCCGCTCACCTCTTCTTCGCGAAACATCACCTGAACCATCTGGCCGATCATCGGCGCCAGGCTCAGCCATCTTTCTTTTATCGGGCCAAACCCGTTTTGCAATAGTTGCATATACCATTTTGTCAGTTTTTCATACAGGCTAATTATCAATTCCAGTCGCGATATTTTATGGCCTGTTTCCACAACCAAAGAAGTCGCCATACCGCGTATTTCTTCAGGAAATTGATTGTAATTAATATTTACATTTATGCCCATGCCCAGCACGATAAAATCAACCACGCTCGCGGATGTTTTCACCTGAGATAGAATGCCGCACACTTTTTTCCCGTCAATTAAAACATCATTCGGCCACTTGAGTTTAATTTTGTCAGGACAATAATCATTCAATACTTCGGCTACCGCAACACCGGCCAGTATCGAAATCTGCGGCGCTTCTGCCGGCTCTATATCCGGCCTCAAAATAATTGAGGTGTAAATATTAGCCCCTTCCGGTGAATGCCATGATCTTTGCAGTCGACCCTTGCCCGCGCTCTGGCTCTCCGCAATCAGCGCCGTTCCTTCCGGCGCACCTGCCGACCCCAGACGAAACGCCTCGTCATTTGTCGAACCGATTTCTTCATAATAATGAAGTTGATGGCCGATGAATTTTCCGGCTAGGCTTTTTTCTAATATTTTGGAATTCCAATTCATAAAGGTAAAAGCGAGAGAATGTTTTTAACAATCCTACCCGGGTGGGAAGGATTGCTGTTACTGAATGATTATTAATGAAATGTCAGCGGCACGAACAGAATGAGTAAGTTCTCCTATCGAAATCAAATCCACTCCGGTCGCGGCTATTCCGGCCACGTTTTGCAGGCTGACATTGCCGGAAGCTTCCAGAAGAGCACGCCCATCCACAAAATCAACGGCTTTCTTCATTGCCGGAATGCTCATATTATCCAGCATAATAATATCGACTCCGCACTTCAGAGCTTCTTTTACTTCCCGCATATTTTTAGTTTCCACTTCGATTTTCATTTTGTCAGGCAGACACTTTCTTTGCGCATTAACAGCGGCGGTGATACTTCCTGCGGCTTCGATATGATTGTCTTTAATCAAAACTCCATCATACAAACCGGTACGGTGATTGCGGCCGCCGCCGATGCGCACTGCCATCTTATCCAGAACGCGCAAACAGGGCATAGTTTTTCGCGTGTCGAGAATTATTGCTTTGGTGCCGCGCACAGCTCTGACATATCTTGCTGTCAGCGTGGCAATGCCGGACATCCGCTGAAACAGATTTAGAGCCACACGTTCAGCCTGTAAAATATTGAATAAGCTTCCCGATACTTCAGCAATGACATCGCCTTTCTTTGCCCGGCATCCATCATTAATAAATTTTTTGACTTTGATATTTTTATCCAGAGATATAAATGTTTCTGCAAAGACATCAATTCCGGCTATGACAAAATTATCCTTTGCCACAGCCCGGGCTATCCCCCTTTTTTTACGGCTGACAGTCGCCTGTGTAGTGATATCGCCTGTGCCGATATCTTCGGCCAGCGCAGCTTTAATAATATTTTTGATTTGCTTTTTCATTATGCAGAAATATCTTTTAATTTTTTCAGTGCGTTTTCCAATGCGGCGAATTTTTCCCGGCAATCTTTTAATTTATCTTCTTCCTTCTGAATAATTTCCGGCGCGGCTTTAGCGCGGAAATCGTGGTTGGCGAGTTTTTTGGAACTCTGTTCCAAATCCTTGGATATCTTCGCCAATTCCTTTACCAGTCTCGTTTTCTCTCCAGCAATATCCACAACTCCGGCCAACTTGACGAAAATTTTTGTTGCGCCTATAACGCCGGTCGCCACGCCTTTTGGTTCCGTCATATTTATTTCTACCGCCAGTGATTCGAGATTCGCCAGATTGACTATGTAATCTCTGCCTGCTTCAATGATTTTTTTGATTTTCTCATCAGCAGCCGAAATTAATACCTTTAACTTGCTGGACGGCGTAATTCGCATTTCACCGCGAATATTGCGAATGGAAGTGATTATTTCCATTATCATCTCCATCTCTTTTTCGGCCGCCTTGTCTTCCCATGCCGCGTTGATGACAGGAAATTTGCTGACCATGATAGAATTATCGTCGTTTCCGTTCAGCGTATGCCATAGTTCTTCAGTGAGAAATGGCATAAAGGGATGTAAGAGTTGCAACATCGTTTTAAATACTTCGTATAAAGTTCGTTGGGCTGTCTGTCTTTGCTCCGGACTTGATTTGCCGTAAAACACCGGTTTGCTTAATTCCAGATACCAATCGCAGAATTCATGCCATATAAAGCGATAAATAGCGGCGGAGGCATCGTTGAAACGGTATTCATCCAGACTGTGTGCGACCTCTTCAATTGCCTCGTTTAATTTTGCCTTGATCCACTTGTCCGGCAGAGAATCAGAAGCGGTCGAAGGAGTTGATTCATCGAAATCAGCCAGATTGGTGAGAGTCAGTTTGGACGCGTTCCAGATTTTATTGACAAAATATTTGTAGCCTTCGATGCGCTCCGGTGAAAGGCGCACGTCGCGTCCCTGCGCAGTGTAGGCGGCCAGAGTGAAGCGAAACGCATCTGTGCCATATTGATCAATCATTAAAAGAGGATCAATGCTGTTGCCCTTCGATTTGCTCATTTTTTCCCCTTTTTCATCCCGCACCAGAGCATGCAGATAAACATCTTTAAAGGGGACATCTTTCATCACGTAAATGCCCATCATCATCATGCGGGCCACCCAGAAGAAAAGAATATCGAAACCGGTAATCAAGAGCGATGTAGGATAAAATGTCTGAAGAGCCTGGGTTTTTTCAGGCCAACCCAGAGTGGAAAAAGGCCAGAGCGCGGAACTGAACCAGGTATCCAGAACATCTTCATCCTGTTTAAGAGACATACCGTCGCATTCGGGACACTTGTCGGGATCAGCCATGGCGACAATTACCTTGCCGCATCCCTCACAATACCAGACGGGAATACGGTGTCCCCACCACAACTGCCGGGAAATGCACCAGTCGCGGATGTTGTTCATCCAGTCAAAATAAGTGGCTTCCCATGTTTTGGGAATGATTTTTGTTTTTCCCTTAACCACTGCGGCGATTGCCTGCTTGGCCAAAGGTTTGATTTTTACAAACCACTGTTTGGACACCATCGGCTCAATATCTGTTTTACAGCGGTAGCATTGGCCTACATTGTGCGTGTAAGGTTCCGTGCTGACCAGATAGCCGCCTTTTTCCAGATCGGCCAGAACGTTCTTACGCGCCTCATATCGATCCTGCCCTTTATATTTGCCGCCGTTTTCATTAATGATACCCTTACCGTCCATAATAGATATGATTTCCAGTTGATGGCGTTGGGCCATGGCAAAGTCATTGGGATCGGAACCGGGCGTTATCTTAACCGCGCCGGAACCGAAATCCATTGTCACATAATCATCGGCGATGACTGGTATTTTTTTGTTCATCAACGGTAAAATGACATATTCGCCGACTCTATCCTTGTAGCGAAAATCTATGGAATTAACGGCCACAGCCGTATCGCCCAGCATCGTCTCCGGTCTTGTTGTGGCCACGACAATATCTCCACTGCCGTCGGCCAATGGATAACGGATATTCCAGAGGAAGCTCGCGTCAGATTTGAATTCCACTTCCAGATCGGAAATAGCGGTGTGACAGCGGGGGCACCAGTTGACAATGTAGTCGCCCTGATAAATCATGTCTTCATTGTAGAGCCTGACAAATACTTCGCGGACGGCATGGGATAAGCCTTCATCCATCGTGAAACGCTCCCGTTCCCAATCGCAGGAACAGCCGAGCCTTTTTAACTGATTGATAATGACACCGCCGTATTTTTCTTTCCATTCCCAAACGCGGGCGATAAAATTTTCACGTCCCAGATCATGGCGGGATATTCCTTCTTTCATCAATTGCTGTTCAACAACATTTTGTGTGGCAATGCCCGCGTGATCCATGCCCGGCATCCACAAGGTGTTATAACCCTGCATCCTTTTGAAGCGGATAATAATATCCTGCAATGTATTATTTAAAGCGTGCCCCATGTGCAGCATGCCGGTCACATTGGGAGGCGGAATAACAATGGAAAAAGCCGGAGCTTTACTTTTATCCTGAGCGTGAAAATAATTATTTTTTAACCAGTAATCGTATAATCTTTTTTCGGCTTCGGCCGGTTCAAACGCCTTGCCTAATTCTTTTGTTGACATTTAATATTACTCTCCTATCTACAGATCAAGGGCATATTGCCCTCCGCTTATACTATCCCCCATCGCTTCGCGATTGGGATAATTCAACTAGCCAATTCCGCTTCGCTACGCTTTCGGAATTGGAGTTTCATTAAAAAAGGGCTTGCGCCCCGTTCAGATTTATTTTTATATTTCAATAACTTAATTAATTAATTTTCAACACTTCCTTGAGCTTACGAAAAATCAAAAGAGCTTCTACTCCGGATAATGGTTTCAGAGGAGCGAATTCACCTGTTTTTATATTTTTCGCTTCCATAATTCCCCGTGAAGTCACGGATATAATAGCATTGAAATAAGGCATATCCGCCGGCACGTCGGGAAACAATGATTTTGAATTTACATATCTGGCGGCTAAATCCTTCTCTCCTGTCAGTTTTATCAAAACGTCTTCCAACATAATGGCGAATTCACCGCGGGACAATACTTCGCCGGGATTGAAATTACCCTTTGGATCATTTTCCAGACCGCGAACGCCTGTTTCCAGTATTCCTTCAATGTCCGTTTTCAAAGGATTATCAGCGATATCTTTCGCCATCACTTTAACAGGTGCAGGAGCAGGAGCAGGAGCTTCTGCCGCAACTTTCTCCGTTTCTTTTAAAGGGGCGTCCGCAACTTTATCTGCTTCTTTTACCGCCTCTTTTAAAGGCGCTTCCGATATTTTCGGCTCAGGTTTTTTGTAAAGTTCTTTTATTTTTAATTCTTCCATAAACAGCGCCGCCGCGTCCGCTCTGGTAATGCGTTCCACAAGAGCGATTTTCTTTCCTGCTTCTGTCGCTGGCATGGCCAGATGAACCTTTTGCAGGAATTTTAATTGCGCTTCGGCATCAGCCATATGGTCGGTTTTTAGTTGCAGAACTTTGGTAAACATTTTATCGGCCTGATTGAATTCCAGCGCTTCTTTATATGCCAAGCCCATAAAATAATAAGCAGGCGCGTGCTTGGAATCCACTGTTACGGCTTCGTCAAATTGATTTTTTGCCGACTCCAGCCATTTCTGATCTGATTTATTCAAAGTGTGGTAACGAATCTTCGCTACATTAACAAAGAGCTTTTCATCATCAGTCTGGGCGTTTTTTAAACCCAGCGTCAGGTTATCCCAGGCGTTGCCTAATTTGCCTGTATAAATATTCACCAGGGCCATGCCGGTATAAGCCTTGGAATATTTGGCATCAAGCTGGGTCGCCATTTCGAATTCTCTCTTGGCGTCGGAATATTTTTCCTGTTCAAGCAATTTCAAACCGGTAAAGGTATGATGTCCCGGGGTATCCAATTGGTTCACCGCCACTCTTGCCTTTTTCCCGCAGGAAATCAGAAATAATGCGGCGATACAAATTATAAATAGAAGAATAAATGTTCTGATTTTTTCACTTTTCATAATAATTATTTCTTCCCCAAACTAAGGGCTATAATTATATTCAGAGACTGCTTAAGTCAAGCAATATTGCATATTCCGAGTTATTCAATAAAGTTACTATCCTTCCAGAATTTTTCCACATTTTTATTAATTTCACTCCAAGAATCTTGACCAAACCAATTTATTTCCTTATCGGCGGCAAACCAGGTCATCTGACGCTTGGCATATTGCCAGGTATCGCGTTTGATTAAATTTATCGCATTATCCCAATTATATTCTTTTCGTAAAAATCCTATTATTTGCTTATAACCCAATGATTGCAATGGCTTGAGCTCGTCACTATAGCCTTGACGTAAAATATTTTTGACTTCATCCAATAGCCTATCAGCAATCATTTTATCCGTTCGCATTATTATTCTTTGCTTTAGCTCTTCGTGATCAAGCTTAAGACCGATTTTATAAGTTGTATAAGGACAATCGGCGAAGGAATGTTTTTTTTGTTTGACCGTAATTGATTCTCCGGTTTGTTCCAAAACTTCCAGTGCTCGAATCACCCTTACAGAATCATTAGGATTTATTTGGGCGGCGGCATCGGCATCCCGCTGTTGCAATAAATTATAAATATGCTGTTTGCCGCGGCTGTCTCGCAATTGGCGATAATGATTCCTGATATTTTCATCCACCGCCGGCGTGGCAATAATTCCCCGAAGGAGCGCCCGAATGTAGAGCCCTGTTCCCCCGACCACGAAGATGGGCTTTTTTTGTCCGGCCAAATCAGCAATAATTGTGCGCGCCTGTTCGGCGAAAACAGCGGCATTATATTCTTCATCCGGATTTACAACATCTATCAAATGATGTTTGATTCCCCTTCTTTGTTCCATTGTCGGTTTTGCCGTGCCGATATCCAGATAGCGGTAGACCTGCAGGGAATCAGCGCTGATAATTTCGCCGCCGAATTCCAGCGCCAGATTTACGGCTAATTCAGTTTTACCGGTAGCAGTGGGAGAATTAATTATTACCAGCGGAGTTTTTTCCATCTGTATTTTCACTTTCGCTTAAACATTCTTTCGATTTCGCTTAAGGAAAATTTGATAGTTATCGGACGTCCATGAGGACAGGTGAGATTAAAAGGTGTTGCTTCCAATTCGCGGCAAAGAGCGGCGACTTCTTCTAGAGAAAGAACGCTGTTGGCCTTGATTGCTGCATGGCAAGCCAGTGAAGCCAGTATTTTCTCCTTCTTTTCCTGCAAGGAAGGAACCTGATTTTGTTCGCTTAACTGATCGGCAATATCAGAAATTATTTCTCTGGCTTGAACTTGCGACAGGATTGCCGGAAGCGCTTTGACGACAATCGCATCCCTGCCGAAGATTTCAATTTCCAGACCGATTTCTCGTAAAAAATCAATGTAATCGGAAAACAGTGTAATTTGCCCCGGCGTCAGATTGACAATTTCCGGCAGAAGAAGCGACTGGCTGATAATATTCGGCCCTATTGTTTTTTTCAATTTCTCTAAAATTATCCGTTCATGCGCCGCGTGCTGATCAAGCAGAATCAGGCCGTCATCACCTGCGAAAACAAGATAGGTATTGGCGAATTGTCCTAAATATTTTAAGTTCGAAAAAGTTATTGTTTCTTTTACCCCAACATTGCCGCTATTAAAAGACGAAACTGTTTCCGCAACTGAGGAGCGCGTCAACAGATCATCGCTGATTGCCTTTTGTAAATTTCCACGGGAAAACAAACCGAAAGATTTTGCCGGAAATTTTTCCGCCGAACGCTCGTAACCAGGAACAGATGCTTTCTCTTTTGGCGCCAAACGATAAACGAAACTGC
The DNA here is from genome assembly GCA_026388535.1 of Deltaproteobacteria bacterium. GTDB lineage: Bacteria > Desulfobacterota > Syntrophia > Syntrophales > Smithellaceae > Smithella. The sequence goes on from JAPLJP010000100.1 coordinate 15,573, forward strand.
TCTTGGATGTTTGAGCACCGGCAAGATTTTGCGCGATGGTTTTTGATACCAGATCATAAACACTGTGCGAATCTTTAAAGCGAACCTCCATCTTGGCCGGATGAACATTGACATCAACATCTTCTGGCGGTAAATCAAGAAATAAGACAGCGGCAGGATAGCGTCTCGGCTCTATGATCTGACGGTAAGCCGACAATACGGCGTGAGTCACACTATTATCGCGGACAAAGCGTTTATTAACAAACAAATATACGCTCTTGGAATTTGATTTCGTATATTCCGGACGCGAGATAAATCCTGTCAACCTTAAATTATCTTTTTGCGCATCCACCGAAATACAATGCGCAGAAAAGTCATCGCCCATAACCATGGCAATGCGTTTGGATACATCCTCAACTTCAGGCGCGGCGAAAACTTCTCTGCCATTAACCAACACTTTAAAGCGAATTTCCGGATGAGCCAGAGCCAGACGGGTGATCGCGTCCAAACATAAGCCCTGTTCCGTGGCTTCTGTTTTGAGAAATTTCCTGCGCGCGGGAACATTGGCAAATATTTTGGTCACCGATATCTGCGTACCGGCAGGACAACCCGCCGGCGCTATTTCTTTTATCGCTCCCGCTTCCAGAGTGGCTTTTGTTCCTGATAAATCATCCTTGCGCCGTGTTAACAACTCCACTTGCGCTATGGATGCGATGCTGGGCATTGCCTCACCGCGGAAACCGAACGAAACCACGTTATAAATATCTTCAAAGTTATAAATCTTACTTGTGGCGTGTCTTTCAAAAACAAGCGCTACATCTTCGTGTTCTATTCCCGAACCGTTATCAATTACATTGATTGACTGACAACCGCCCTTCTCCAGTTCCACCCTGATATCGGTAGCTCCGGCATCAATGGAATTTTCCACCAGTTCCTTGACAATTGAAGCAGGCCTTTCCACCACTTCACCGGCCGCTATTTTATTGGCAATTTCCGAAGATAAAACAACAATTCGTTTAGACAATCTTTATTTCTCCTAAAGCGGGAATCGATTATCTTCCTAATGTATTTGAAAAATCAATTAGATTTTCTTGTTTTGCGGCCAAAACTAACAAAACATCTTCCAAGTTGCAATAAGAATTAATATCTACTTTTCACTAATGAAACAGTTGTTTATTACACCTACAAGTCCGCACAATCAAGGTTGACTAATAATTGATGATTAAGGGGTGAAAGTAATGAATAAAGGAAAAATACGACATTATAATTTACTCGTGGTGTCACTTCTCCAAGCGGAGCCCTAAACCTTCGGCGTAATTTCCAATCGCTTTGAGGTCTCGGCTGTCTCGTAGCATTACTAAGTCAGTGTCGGGTTCTCTCGTCCTTGCCCATCTCAGGAATGCCGCAGCTGTGGCGTTCTTTTCATCATAGTCCAGTGTATAGAATACCGGACGAACTAAGATGGTCACGGTGTTGAATCCTAATTCCACTTTCTGAACAACACCAGTCTCAAGCGCTGTCTTCACAAAGTTCTCCACTTTTTCATCAGCAGAAAGTGCCGCTGTTCTTGCTTTTTGGGGTTCTGACGGCTTCTTTGCTGATATTGCTCCTTGTGGTGGGTTGAAGTTATTTTGTATCGCCTGTGGTGCGTTTTGGGGAGGATGCTTGCTAACTGTCTGATTCTTGCCCGATATTATGAATATGAAAATGAAAAAAAGGCCTACTCCTACAATTACAATCGCTGGCCATACAGATACCAGCGTTTTTCTGCAATGGGGACAAATCTTGGCGTCTTTAGGAATCTTCATTGCACAGTATGCACAGTACCGGCACTTCTTATCCGTGTCCATAATGATACTGCCCTGCTTATCCTGATTGGCGAATTTTTTCCCACAACAAGGGCAAATCTTAGATTCTTCAGGTACCATCATTGTGCATTGGGTGCATTCCTTTTCCATAATCCTCCTTTGATTATGTACATGGGGCATTCACGA
>JAPLJP010000101.1 GCA_026388535.1 Deltaproteobacteria bacterium
TCCCAGCCGCGGCCGTAAAATTGATCGCATTCCTCCACGCAGTAGCCGCATTGAGAACAGCTGTAAGCATACCAGACAACATCCGATGGAATATCACTCACAGGATAAGTTTTTCTTTCTCCAATATGCGTGATTACGTAATTGCCGAAAGGCCGAATCAGCGGCTCAACTGTAGAACCGATGCTCACGGCACTGTCCATAAGATTGTAACCCATGACCTTTCCGGGATTGAAAATACCTTTTTCGTCAATCTGTTTTTTAAAAGCTTTCAGTTTAGCTAATCGTTCTTTACCCAAAACTTTTTGGGCTTTAGCCTTGAAATATAAACCGGTGGAATAGGCGCGGCCGCCGTTGGCTTCGGCAATTTTCATAATGGATAACGAAAGACTGAAAACAAAATTGTAGCTGAATTTGCGCTGGTCGGCGGGTATAAATCCCAGAATAACAACTTCCGGCGCTCCGTCCTTGCCTTGGCGAATTACCGTGCCTTCCTTGACAACAGGTTGATTAATTTTATTTTCGACTTCCGCCATGAAGCGGCCCAAACGCGAAAGCGGAATGACAACTTCAGCGGGCACCAGACTGGGGCCAAGACGTTTGACCACCATAATTTTGAAACGGTTTTTCCATTCATGTTCGGCGATGCGTTCACTTAATATTTCACCCTGACAGCGGCGCAATATTTCTTTGAGTTTCGCCATCACTTGTTCCGAGTCTTTTTTATTAAAAGCTATCGTGGCAACATAGGATGCGGGCAGAAGCACTCTTTCTTCGGTTGGATGACCATTGTGTTCCATTAACGGTGAACGATTTTTCATTTCCGCCATCCGGGGATTGATAAAAACCAACGACCACAAAGGCAGATCCGCCTCTACAATATCCTCCACAATCTTTTGTAGAGCGTCAGCTTCCGGGCAGCCAATAGCAATAATTTCGAGTTCCTCTTTCGGCTGAACTTTCATGGTTAAATCGAGGATAAAACCGGTTGTACCTTCGGCGTCGGCAATCAAGTCCAGATCGGCACCGGTAAAGGAGCGCACCGAACCATCAGGCAGCGCCACGCGGGCGGAAACCACATTTTCCCGAAACCATCCATATTGATAGGAACCGAACCCGGCGCCACCCTGCGCCAGCCAGCCGCCGACAGTCGAGCCGGGATAACTGGATGGATAAAGATTTACCGTGAGTCCCTCTTTGGCCAGTGCGGCGTCAACTTTTTCCCAGACAACACCGGCCTGACAGGTCACTGTCTGCGCTTGCTTATCGATGGATAAAATTTTATTCAGACGGAAGAAATCAACGACGATACCTTTTTTAATGGGCAGTACACCGCCATAGCCGGAAGAAGCTTTTGCCCGCGGAGTAAGGGCAATATTATTTTGCCCGGCCCAGTTAATCAGATTGACAAGTTCTTCTTCGTTTTGGGGCTGAACAATCGCGTCCGGAACTGTTTTGCCGATGAGCGGCGCGATGAGAGAAGGTATTGCCGCTATATCATGGCTGTATAACACCCGTTCCATTTCATCAAAATTGACGCGCTTGCCGAATTGCTCTTTCAGATATTCTTTCGTCTGCTGGTTCATAAACAACCTCCGGTTTCCCGCAAATATGTCCGATCATAAATCCGCGTTTACAAATAAGTCTGCATGCTGATCGGCACGGCAGATAATTTCTGTCGTGCCAATTTAAATATGTTTAAAAAGTATAGGCGACTCCCATATCAATGGAATACTGTGACATCTCTGTTTCATATGAGGTTATACCCTGTCCCGCAGGGGGAAATCCAGGATTAGAACCGGTAAGTTTTGCCGGCGGTGAATACATGCCGCCGATGTTAAGCGTGAAATTCTTGGTAAGATTGATTCCAATACCTGCGGTAATGTGATGCTCGGAAACAGCGGGAAAAGCCATGTTTTCAAAGGCGCGATAGCTATCGAGAGGCATTCTACTATAGTTATAACCGGCTCTCAAAGTCACCATCGGATGAACCGCGTATTGAACACCAACTTTATAGACAAACTGGTCGCTCCAATTCATATTCCAGTCCATGGTAAACGGACTGGTTTTGGTCTTGTATTTGGGCAGGTTCAGCCCATTCGTATCTGCCCAGTTTATCCATTCGACATCAAAACCAATGGACAGATCTTTGATTGGTTTTATAGCTAAACCTATAGTTGCCGTCTGAGGCTGATTGAATTCTATTTTATCTTCACCGCCCGCTGTGTTGAAAGAAAAATCCTGAAAAAAGCTTTTCGTCTCATAAGCCAATCCAATCTGGATCATATCTATTGGTTTGATCAAGACTCCGAAAGTCGCCCCATAACCAAGAGACGATGCCCCCATATGCGGCTCCTGCATGAAAGCGCCCGTACCGGCGCTGAATTCCATAGTCGCGTACATAATGTTGAGTGCCGCCCCGACAGATACGATATCATTAATTTTGTAAGAAAACGCCGGCACAAAACGCATCTGTGAATAGGATGTATAGGTGACACTACTATAAAGATTTGCGGGATAATCAACACCCATACCGGCCACACCGTACGCGCCTATTCCAAATCTGAATTTTTCACCCAGGGGTACGATCAAGCCGAAAGCGGGAACAGGCGATCCCGCGCGATCAGATTTAATTGTAACATCATCATTCATCACAAACCCGGGAGCCGCGCCGGTTGCCTTATATTCTACAGAAGGTACAAAATATGAGGCGCCGAAATCTATCCGCCCCGGCAAATCACTCATGCCGGCCGGATTGGTCAGTATTGATGCGGCATCCAGCGGGAGGCCCACACTTACTCCGCCCATGGAATCCTGCACCGGACCGAAACCAATCATCCGCATGCCGTTGGTCGCATGAGCATTGACAGTGATAAACATCACCGCAACGATCGCCAAAAAAGAAAATGCAATATTTTTTTTCATAACTTCTCCTTATATTTCTAATTGTTTAATTTATTTTCCCTCTTCACCAAGTTAATCGAAAAATAATATCACCCCCCTTTTCTTCAATCTTTCTTCTTTTAATTCAAGATTCATCAGTAATGAATGTACCTTACCTGAAATAGGTTTCCTGATTCGATTGAGCGGGGAAATTGAACCATTATGAATAACGAGCAAATACTGAATAATATTGTTCCTTAATAATTGCCAGGCACCTTTCTGCTAAATGATTAATTTTATACTTTCTTGTTCGATGCTTTAACCAATCTGGAAACAACCCTTTCTCTTTCTTGAAGCTGTTCCACCAATACTTCCCTCATCAGGCCGCAGGCTTGAATTATTTTAGGATTGGAAATCCGGTAATACAATTGGACGCCTTCACGCCTTACGACAATGACACCCTTTGACTTTAAAATATTTATGTGCTGAGACATACTCACTTTACTCAAACCGGTCTTTTTCATTAATTCGCTGTTAGACATTTCTGAATCCTTCAGCAAATTAATAATTCCCAGACGTTTATCATTGGCGAATATTTTACATATGTCAGCTTGAAGCTTAAGAATACTTTCCATTTTTCCTCCACAGATTATCAATTTCTCAAATGTCTTGAGATATGTTTTTTATGCCTTATCGCCGCTATTGGCGACTATGTATGCTTGTTTATATATTTACATACTTACTAATATATATATTCATATTTGTCAATATATTTTTTCCTCTAAATAAACAATTACATTCTTCCATTTTTCAACAAAAGAAGTCAAAGCGGCATTATTTTTTGTCTTATTGTTCTGAAAATATTACGGGATTAAAGTACAGGTATTTGCGGATTTACTTTAATATGGAATTCCACATTTGTTAAAACATTGCTCTGATGGAAAAGTTTTTATTTTTTGTTTTTAATCGCCTGCAGGAATCGATCTAAACGCCGTCTGGCCATTTCTTTAAAGTACTTTTCAGTTATAAACTTTCTTCTAGTTATTCTCGCACGCTCCTTGATAATATCCATGTCGTTTCCGTCCAGATTGGTATTAAGCACCCACAAATAGTAACGCTTTTTACAGTCTACACCTTGTTGCTGCATATAGTTGAAGGGAAAGATTAGAATCATGATTTTATCACTGCCGTAAATTTTGCCGAGTATGCTCACGGCGCTCTGAAGTATTGACCATGGCATTGTATTATCTATAACTATGACCTTGATGCTGTTTAGAAGTTCGGACATGTTGACGCCAAGATCCGAACTATCAACAATCAGTGCCGCCTTGATCCGTCCATTGTGCCTGATGGAAAATACCTTGCTCTCACGCTTAAGCCCTATTTTATTATACATGCTGATTATGTTATTGTGGTTATTATTCACCGGCGTGCCGAAAATTTTTTCTGATAATCCCTCATTCTCCGCAGCCCGACATTCCAAAGCATAGGCATCCAGCATCATTCCCCCGCCCAGACCATTATAGTAATTCCGCATGAGAATTAAATCATCTTTTGAAAAACGTTCTAGACTCCAATCGTCGGGCAGAGGGCCTGTTTCGGATTCCACGGACATTGGCATATAACCGAAAAGATCCATGGAACATATTTCACGCCGTTTAAAAATCTTGCAAACACCTCCGAAATAATAATCGGAAAATATGTTTTCAGGCCTGTAATAACAAAAATTATAGCGCATTGTTTTGGAAGATACAGGTAAACGGTAAAGGCAATCAAGGTAATTCACAAAATGATTTAGGGTCTTTACTCCCGTGCGTTTCCCCCGCATGGGACGGGCAGCCAGATGATGAATAAGCCACGAGTTTTCGTAGGCCTTGACCATGGATAGATGCCCGTAAACCTGACCTTGATCCTGATAGGTCAGATGCATAAAGATATCCTGACCCTCCTCATAGAGTTTGCGGTAGGTCTCTTTGAGCGCTTCGGCGTACGGGCTGATGATGCCGTATTTGTCAGGATAGATGAACCCCGAGTCAAAAAAGAGATCCCACAGAGAATCCATATTTACCTTGCCGGTTACATTGACATGCGGATCAACGGCTTTACTTACAGCATCGAAGAGTCGGCGCTGTTCATGTAAAGACATATCCAGAATATAAAAACCATATTTTAATAAATCCTTCTTTTGTTTACGGCGGTAGATCACCTGAGCTGTAAAGCTCAGATTACTGAGCATGCCTGGTAATTGTAAAGTCATCTGTGGAATGACCAGACCCGGAATGAGAAGCGATTCCTTATCCGGAACCGTTACAGAAAAACCGGAGGCCGAAATATCATCAACCTTGCTTTGAACGGCAAGTCCGCACAGAGGGTGGATAAAGTTGATAACCGGCTGCGGCATTATCCTCACCCTTTCATTGGGATATTTACGCGCGGTTAAAACAGGACGATTACTATGGACTGGCTGGAGAATAATATATGACCCTTCATTATCACTTCGCACCATCCGGCATTCACCCATGAAATGGGTTTGGTTGTCCTGACTTAGCTTTAAAAATAACGGATTGGCGGGATTGATGTCTTCCGGAGCATTAATATAAACTCTTAAATCATGCGGATTGATATCTTCCAGAACCCCTTGAACATTGAATCGTCCCTGTACAATTTCAGCATTAACACCCTCACATGTATGGCGCACAGCCTGACGTTTGCTGTAAGAATGCGCCATGTCGGGCACTTTGAGCGTAAGTGATTCCTTATTTATGGAATGCAAATCAATCGGAAAGACTATCAATGATTTACGATTATCTATTACCAGATTCAAAGGTGTATGACGGTTTAAATCAAACGCTTCTGGATCGGCAAAACTGATTGTGACATTATTACCAAGATATGGTCCCGGTTCGCCCTGCTGAAGAAATTCTTCACGGGTTTTTTTATCCTGAATATGAATTGAGACCTGTTCATTGTTAAAATGCAGATGGTTTATAATATTTATAACAGCCTTCTTATTGACCTTCGGCGGGGCGGCAAGGGCCGAGGCCACCACACTCGGGTCGATTCTCTTCAGGGGAAGTTCATCCTTGAGCGTAAGAATCTGAGTATCTGAACTATCCAGGGTATCATCCGTCGCCGTTGGGGATGCCAGTTGAAACGGCGGCATAATTGAGGAGTGTTCCGTATCAGCGGTGGATATATTGTCGCTACCTGGCTGGATGAAAATATTTTCGCTGCTTCCGAAAACGTCAGCGTAATTTTCTTCAGGTGACCATGCTTTTTTCAAAAATCTGATTAAATGTGGTGGTGGAGTGCGTTTAACTACATTTTGCTGCCAATCATGTCTGAAATCTTTAAAAAACTTCATCATGAACCCCGCTGTCGCAAACTACTTTTACATCATTGTTCTTTTCCGTAAAAACTCCCGGGAGTTTTTATTTTGTCTTTTTTGTCCACCTGTGCAAGGGTTTCCTCCCCTTGCACAGAATCAGCGGCGAATAGGTGAAGCGCCGCGGATCTCTGAAGAAAATTTTAAAATCGCTTAAAAATTTTTCACTACCACCCGGATATGCTTTGAATATATCCGGAGCTTTCTTAGCGCCGATTTCGAGCTTCTTCATCCAATTGAATTCGTCGGCAGGTTGAAGATCTCCATAAATTAAATGATGCGCCATAATGTTCAGACTGATGTCCTCAAATCTCAAATCATACAGATGAGCGTAGAACTTACGTCCGGCATAAAGATCGAAGTTATAGTTATCCTGCGTGTGGAGCATGGCTTTTATAATAGTGGCCTCCATCGCCGGCGGCATTTCCCAATGACTCAGACAATTATGGTCAAGGTCAAGCAAACACATACAGCCACCCGGTTTCAGATTGTCGCTGATATTCTTAATAATCTCAACAGCTCCATTGCGGTAATATTCCAGCACAAAGCGCACCCAGATAAAATCGAATTGTCCCAGGTCTTTCATCGGCAGGCGAATGTCTCTGACTTGAAAATCTATTCCGGGTCTTTCACCGTAAAAAGAGATCGCGTGCCTGATACGGCTTTCAGCGATATCAACACCTACAGCCTCGCCGTCAGGCTGGACCAAATCATGGAGAAGGGCGGTTGTTTTTCCGGGGCCGCAGCCCACATCCAATACCCGCGCACCCGGACAAATTCCAAACCACAAGGCCTGCTCCTTTACGGCATCAGGATCTGTCTTTATATCAAGACGTTTTTCCTCTTCATCGCTCTCCATTAAATATTCTTGTGAGTTTATTTTCGTATACCCCTTTAAAGTATTTTAAATGATTTTTTTTGTGTCAGGCAGTCAATTCATATTTTGTCTTATAAAAATTAATAAACGCCTCCACTATTTCCCTGCTGAAATGAACGTCGCTTTCTCTGCGCAGTAGTTCAAAAGCGTCGTGCACGGGCATGGGATCGTGATAAAGTCTCTTGGCGGTGATGGCCTCAAAAAAATCAGCTACCGCGATGATGCGTGAACCGATCGGAATTTCCATCCCCCTCAGTCCGCGAGGATATCCGCTTCCATCGAGTTTTTCGTGATGCGCCTCGGCAATCTCGGGGATGAGTTTGTAGCCGCCATGAAAATCAATCTGTTCGAGAATGTTTCGTGTTTTAACAGAATGAGTTTTGATAATCTCGTACTCCTCTTCGGTCAGCATTCCCTCTTTTTTAAGCAAATTGTCTGAAATACCTATTTTGCCGTAATCATGCAGAGACGCGGCAACTCCTACGACTTCGGTATAATCTTTAGGTATATTCATTTCCAGACATATCCCTAACGCATACTCTGTCACCTTTTCGGAATGGCCGGCGGTAAATGGATCGCGTGCGTCGATGCTCGCCGCCAGTGCCTTTAATATCGATTTGAGTTGACGGGTGCGTTGGTCGTGCAATTCAGCGTTCCGTATGCTTACACCAAGGACCGAGGCAACGCCCATAAGTAAGATAAGATCGCTTTCGACAAGTGCTTTCTTCGTCTTAAGGTTATCAACGGTAAGGATACCGATAGACTTCGTATCGGAAATGATCGGGCAACAGATAAACGACTGGGATCCCATCTCCTTCATAAACTGCAGGCTTTTTTGTGAAAGCCTGCTAGTGATAGATTTGATATCGTTTATGAGACATGGCTTCTGTTCCCGAAATGACGTAACAAATACGCCCTTTGATTGGGGTTTGGTGAGATCAAATTCGGTTGCCTTTATCATCGCTAGCTGTTTGTCGTCGTATCCGTAACCTGCCTTAAAAACCAGCCGCTTTCTTTCTTCATTTGCAAAAATAATTAGACATCTATCATATCGAAGCCGCTTTTCCAGTATATCGGTTACATTTTTAAGAATCTCATCTATATTAATATACTTGTTTATTGTTGCACCGATCTCATGAACCATCTGCGAGTTGTTATAATTGATTTCCATCTGCTGGATGAGATCATCGCGCGAGTGCTCAATATTATCAATACTGTTTCTGAGTTCCTTTTTCGTCTGCCTGTCGCTGAAATAATTGATGAGAAAAAAAGCAGTGATTAATACTGGTGCATAATGCAGAAACATATGAACAGGAAAGAACGCTATCCATATTGCGCTGATGATTGCTAACAATAAGATTATTATATTTCTGGTTCTATTAAACAACGACGCAAAATTGCTTTCCCATGATACTATGTAACGGCAGCACCTTCCACCTTTGAATATACATTCAGTATGATCGATTGTGGAAATGGCCATATTAAATAGGTGGCCTACTGCTTCAAATTGGCCTATTCTGTTCTCGCATTGAAATGGTTCTTCCTTAACTCCCTCGTGCGGTGTAACCACAATTTCAATTTTTTTTGAATTTATTTTTTTTGCTTCATACTTTGCGGATCGTGAAAATTGAATGGCTACTTTACTGACCAGTATATATACCTCGGCGGGATTTATCATTCCAAGCATGTACTGTCGCATAACACCGATGGATTCGGGAGAGGCCGCGTATCTTCCGGCTTCCCGCGCGATGTTGGTCGAACCTGTCATTTTCGTGAGCTTTTCGTGAAACAGATTTATCTGCTCCTGGGTAAACCAGTGATTCTGATCCTCGACCTCATATGGCTCCATCTTCGCGAATTCGTACAGTTCATTGATATTTATATTTTCATAGCACTTCTTTACATATTTGATATATGTATTGACAATACGGCTGCTATACAGTGGCTTTGATTCCATCGTTAATACCCTTACCCGATAAAATATTGCGTCTAACATTGAATATTATAGGGGGAACTGTCTTGTGTGTCAAGAGAATAGGCGAAATAGCGGTTGTTTTTTAAATTCATGCACGCTAATTATGATAAAATCTGCGTCAAATAATTGCAGCAAAGTTGATAAATATTTTGATTCCCGTAATTGAATCGGAACTCACACTTTTTGAGATGAGTAAAAAAAGATGTTTATGAAATTGTCCATTTTCTTTAGAAATAAAAAAAATTATAGCTTTTTCGTTTTCAAAACTTAATATATTATGTTATGCACCTAAAAGTTCCGCAGAAAAGATTGCACTAGAATCCTTGATAAGTGAACTGCATAATAAGAATGAAAAGATTACTATTAATAAATCCTGTAGGCCGTAAAAGTGGTTATTTATCAAGCAGGTCTACTACATTCCCTCCGTTGGGCCTTGCATATGTGGCTTCATTAACTCCCCCTCATTGGCAAATTAAAATCTTAGATGAAAATTTTGATGATTTTAAATTTGAGGAAGCAGATTTGGTGGGAATTACGGCCTTTACAAGCAACATTAATCGCGCTTATGAAATCGCAAAAATTTATAGAGAAAAGAAAATCAAAGTAATCCTTGGTGGGATACATGCTTCCATGCTCCCGGATGAGGCATTACAGTTTGCAGATGCTGTTGTAATTGGTGAAGCAGAAAATATATGGGGAAAAGTAATTCATGATTTTGATAATAATTCTCTTTTACAAAAATATAATGGGGGCGTTGTTGATTTAACAAAATTTGATATTATTCCGCGTAGAGATTTATTACACTCAAATTATTTTTGGCGAACTGTTCAAACTTCAAGAGGGTGTCCTTTAAATTGTAATTTTTGTTCCGTTTCAAAATATTTAGGAATGCAATATCGTCAAAGAAAAACTGAGGATATTTTAAAAGAACTTGAAGGAATTAAGGGTGATTACATCACTTTTGTAGATGATAATTTGATTGGATACGGAAAGGAGGCATATACACGTGCCAAAGAATTATTTAGGGGCATGATAAATCTAAAACTCAATAAAAAATGGTGGATGCAAACTTCCATTAATGCTGTAGATGACGAAGAAATTATCAAGTTGGCTGCTGAGGCCGGTTGTATGTTCGTATTTATTGGATTTGAATCTATTACAACTGATTCATTAATAAACTTTAGAAAAGGTGTCAATATCAAGGTTGGAGTTGAGAATTACAAAAAAGTTGTTGATGTTTTTCATAAATATGGAATCGGTGTTTTAGGCGCATTTATCATTGGAAGCGATCATGAAACTGTGAACTACTATAAAAAATTTACTGAATTTTTAATAAAATCAAGTATTGATATTTTTCAAATTACTTTGCTCACTCCGCTCCCCGGAACCGATTTTATTGAACAATTAAAAAAAGAGAATCGTCTGCTTTATACAAATTATCCATTAGATTGGGATAAATATAGATTTTCATATATTGTTCATCAGTTAAATGGATCAACTCCGGAATCAATATATACTGCCAGTAATTATATTAAAAAAAGACTTTATTCTTTTCCAGCTTATCAATTAAGATCACTTAAAACATTTTTGAATATAAAAAAAATAGCAAATTGGTTTGCTATCTACAAAATTAATCAAGGATATAAGAAAGGTTGGAAAAATTCTCATTACTATTCAAAATATCCTTCAGATCTTCCAAAGAATTTATTTTGAACAATCAACGGATATGCGCCGGCACCATGTTATGACAAGTTGCGCTTCAACCTCTGCTTTGCGGGATAATTTCCAATAGCCTTTGGCTGGATATCCCTATGTGCTTCGCACAAGGGACAATTCAACTTACGCTACGAACTTCACTTCGTTCGTTTTCAGCGAGTCTCACTATTTGTTTTTGCGCATGGCCGCCAGTTTGGTCTGAAGTGCGTCGATCCTTTGGTGGTTGTCTTCGGATCCGATGTAGGAACGGAAGAGCCATTCCTGCTGTCGCATCGCCTGATCCAGGTCGGAGTTCAAAAGCATGTGGGTCAGTTGTTTGGTTTCCTTTAGACAGCCGCGATCATATGTGGCCATTTCACGAGCGATGACACTTACTTCTTCCAGTAATTTTCCTTCGGGAAAGATGCGGGAAATATAGCCCATGCGCAGAGCTTCATGGGCGTCCCAGATGCGCCCGGTGAGGGCTGATTCCATGGCATTGCTCAGACCGATTATGCGCCAGAGAGGATCCATGGTAGGATTCAGGGAAAGCACTATCTCGCGCTGACCGAATCTGGCGCGCTCGGAAGCGTAGCGAATATCGCACATCATGGTCAGATCAAATCCGCCGGCGATAGCCGGACCTCCCACGGCGCAGATAACCGGCTGTTCGCAGAACATCACGGAACGGTAGGCGCGATGGAACATGGAAGTATAATCTTCGTTGTTCACTTTTTGGAGGGTGCGAATGTACGTAAGGTCGAATCCAGCCGAAAAATAACGTTCACCGCCTGTGAATACAACAACATGGACGTCTGGCTTATGTGAAAGATCATTGAACATGGTCTCGATTTCCTCCAGCACCTGTGGCGCCAGAGAATTGCCCTTATCCGGCCTGTTGATGGTGACAGTGGCCACCTTGTCTTCAATGGAAAGTAACAGATATTGCTCCGCCATAATTCATTTCCTCCTCAAAGGTATCTTGCTGATTCTTAACGCTGGTTCATTTTTCAAGGTGAGAACATATAAAGAAGTATTCCGGATGTCAACAAAATATAGACAAAAGATATTAGTTATTAGCGAAAGAAACCACGACACTGACAGTCATGTTGCGGGGAAAGCCCTGTCGCGTTTATTTCTTTTTCGTAACCGCTTTACGAATATTTACCGTTTTTTTCTTTTTTAGCGACGTGACCGGTTTGCGTTTCTTCACTTTTGCCTTGGTTGTTTTTTCCTCTTTGACCGGCTCCAAAGCCAGCTTAACCACTTCCATCATATCTTTGATAAAGTGAAATGAAATATTCTTTCGCACATTAGCTGGAATATCTTCAATGTCCTTGCGGTTCCACGCGGGCAGAAGAAGAGTTTTAATGCCGGCCCGGTAAGCCGCAAGCACTTTTTCCTTGATGCCGCCTACCGGCAGTACTGCGCCGCGCAGGGTGATTTCGCCGGTCATGGCCAGATTCTTTTTCACCTTGCGGTTGGTCAGAAGCGACGTAAGCGCTGTCAGCATTGTTACGCCCGCCGACGGGCCGTCCTTGGGAATCGCTCCCGCCGGTACATGGATATGAATATCCATATTATCAAAAAACTCTGAATCCACACCCAGTTCCTCGGCGTTCGTGCGAATAAAGCTCAATGCCGCCGCCGCTGATTCTTTCATAACGTCACCCAACTGTCCTGTAAGCGCAAGGCCTTTCTTACCTCTCATGGCCGTGGCTTCAATAAAGAGCATGTCGCCTCCCACCGGTGTCCAGGCTAAGCCGATGGCGATGCCCGGTTTGGTAATGCGCGCGTCAATATCAGTCGGAACGCGCACCGGCCCCAGATACCTGGGAATATTTTTCTCCGTCAATGTTCTTGATGTTACACTGCCCTCGGCAATTTGCGCCGCAACACCGCGGCAGGCATTGGCTATTTCCCGCTCCAGATTGCGCACGCCCGCTTCGCGCGTATAACCGGTAATAATGGTATTGAGCGCTTTGGCTGTTAATTTAAACTGCGCGCCGGTTAGACCGTTTTCCGTCAATTGACGCGGAATTAAATATCGCTCGGCAATTTTTATCTTCTCTTCCTGAGTGTAGCCGGTTAACTCAATAACTTCCAGCCTGTCGAGCAGAGCCGGAGGAATTGTATCCAGCATATTGGCGGTAGTTATGAACATGACGCGCGACAGATCAAACGGCACATCCAGATAATGATCGGAAAATGTGTTGTTCTGCTGGGGATCCAATACTTCCAGCAGGGCCGATGAGGGATCGCCGCGGAAATCACTGCCGACCTTGTCGATTTCATCAAGCATGAACACGGGATTGTTTGACTCCGCACGCCTCAGTCCCTGAATAATACGTCCCGGCAAAGCACCTATGTAGGTGCGGCGATGACCACGGATTTCCGCCTCATCATGCACGCCGCCCAGTGACATACGCACAAATTTACGTTCCAGCGCCCGCGCTATGGAATGTCCCAGCGATGTCTTGCCCGTGCCCGGAGGTCCCACAAAGCAGAGAATCGGTCCTTTGGAATCCGGTTTTAGTTTTCGCACGGCCAGATACTCGATGATGCGTTTCTTGGCCTTGGCCAGCCCATAGTGGTCTTCATCCAGAATCTGACGCGCTTTGGCGATATCCAGATTATCAGACGTTGAATCGTTCCAGGGAAGCGCCGTCATCCAATCAAGATAGGTTGACGAGACTGTGTATTCCGCCGAAGCCGGACTCATGCGGGACAAACGCTCCAGTTCTCTCAAGGCTTCTTTTCTGGCTTCTTCGGGCAGATCTTTCTCGTCAATCTTTTTACGGTACTCATCCGTCTCTACGGTATTTTCATCCTTTTCGCCCAGTTCCTGTCTGATGGCCTTCATCTGCTGGCGCAGATAATATTCCCGCTGATTTTTGTCAATGTCATCCCGGACTTTGGTCTGAATTTTGTTGCCCAGTTCCAGAACTTCCATCTGGTGATTGACCAGACGGGTTAATCCTTTGAGACGATGTTTCACATCGGCTATATCCAGTATCTTTTGTTTTTCCTCCGCTGGCGCGTTAATGATCGAAGCGATCAAATCAGCCAGAATACCTGCTTCGCTGATGGACTTGGCCATCGGACCGAACTCGGGCGGCAGAAAGGGCGAAAGCTTTAATATCCGGTCAAACAACGACAGCAGGTTGGACATCAACGCTTCGGTTTCCAGATCCTTTACTTCCGTCTCCTCAATCAATTTAACGCGCGCCTGCTGATAAGACTTGCCTTCAATAAGTTCCTCTATCGAAAAACGTTTGATGCCCTGTAAAAACATCTGCGTGTGGTTTTCCGCGGTCTTGGCCATTTTCAGAATCACCGCGCAGGTGCCAATTTGATGCAGGTCTTCCCGCGTATATTGTCCCGGTTTTTCCGGCTCGTTTTTAGACATGATGAGACCGACCAGGCGGTCTTTAGTCATGGCTTCATCTACCAGAGCCGACGCATTGCCTGTGACTTCCAGCGGAATCATGGTTTTGGGAAATACCAGTACATTATGCAGCGGAAGAATAGGAATCACTTCCGGAATATTAAAATTATTTTTATTTTCTGTGACGTTTTGCTCCGTCATGCTAACCTCCAAATGTTATCGTCGAGAAATTATCCGCAGTTATTCGCTATTTCGTCGAAATGACCGATACGCGATGCGTTTTGCCGGCCGGCAGTTTGTTCATTCTTATCACCAGAATGCCGTCGGCGTATGAAGCCGCCGCCGAATGCGCGTCCACAGGATCGGGCAACGCGATATTTCTTTCAAAATATCCGTGGGGAATTTCCGCCTGACAGTAGCGCGCGTTATGTAAAAGCTGAATCACCTTGCGAATACCGGCAATTTTAATTTTTTTCCGCTCCACTTCGATATGCAGATCTTCCTTATTGATTCCCGCCATATCAGCCAGCACGATGATTTCATCTACTGATTCATAAACATCAACTTGAGGACGCCAGATACATTCGTAATTTTTGAAGGCCGGACACGCCAGGTGAAATATTTCATCAACCGCCTTCTGAAACTCATCTTCAAAATTACTGCCGAAATTAATTTTTACGTAAGTCATTTCCGCCGCCTTTTGAAACAGTTTTATTAATTCTTGTTAAATTATAGTAATTCGATGACGATTTGTAAATACCGCATTTCAACATGCCGTAATCATGGCGAAATTTGATATGGATAAGACCTTGCTGCCGTGGGTCGAGGTGCCGCTTACGATTCAACCCATTCCCTAAAAATCTCGGCGTGTTTCTTTTCGTCGGGAAGAATTTATTGGGCGACTTCAATGTATGTGTTTTTCCTCCCGTCGCTATATCAAAAACTAAAAATTAATCCATGCCCCAACTGCATAGACAATGATGAGAGTTCAGGTGACAAGTGTAAGAAGAATATTAATGCATATAAAAAAATACAGCCATGCCCCACATAATGGCGGGGCATGGCAAGTGCATTTAATCTTTTTATAATACGCCGCGCTCCTCTCGCAAAGAGGAATTATTTACCTATAATAGCGGGCGACAATGCTGTCTACCGTTTCATCGTTTGCTTCGGAGTCTGTCTGAACCAGTTCAGTTATTTCGGCAACCAACTTTTTGTTGTTCTTCAGACTTTCCGCGATTTTTTTATCGGCGAGAGTTTTATCAATGTACTTTAAAAAAGCATCTGTTGCCGTCTTCTCAACAGTTGTATACGCGCCGCCGGATGCCGCTATATTTTTAATGCCTTCGCTGTCAGCAGCGATTATGGCCGCCATCGTGGCTTTATCCTTCACCACTCTCATAAGGGTATCGCCGAATATTTTCTTTACTGACGCCTCATTTACAGATCGCGCGTTGATTTGCGTTTCCTCCTCCGTGCCTTTTGCTATATCGGAATATTTCTTACTGTCTTTAACAAATTCTTTCAGCTTTTTGAGTGTGTTATAAGGATAATTTTTCATGACCGCATACGCAACTTTCTTAGGAATGTTGCCGGCCGGATCAGTCTTCAGCTTATATATGAATTTTGTTTTACTTCTCCCTAGATATTCCATTTGAAACAAACCGTTCATAACGGTCACCCTGGTACGGTTTTTGTCGATTGGAATTTTTACTTCATCAGTAGAGAAGAAATTAATTTTCGCGTTACCATTATCATAGTCATAAACAGCTTCATCTTTCAGGATAATATCCCTCTTTTCTATAAATGGCGGATCCAAAATCAAATACAAGACAAAAGTGTTCCGGTCATATTTCTTTTCAAGCCGCGTGCTGGCACAATCAGCAACCCACTTCGGGTATTGCGGTATATCTCTTAAAACTTCTCCGATAACCTCCATTTTAGCGTCTATCGTGGTGACAGCAATATATTCCATGAGATCGGTGCCCGGTACAGAACGCTCATATAACTTGATGCCGCTGCTTTCTTTAATTTTAGTCCACCCGCCGGCCGCGTTGACATTCCCTGCCAGCAGGAGACCACAGAACAATAACGCAATAACAGTAATAATGTTTTTTTTCATATTCCCCCCCCAATAATTTTTTTTAAAACTGTTTTGAAAAACCGGACAACCGCACAGCCAAAGGGGTCAAGTCTCCTCTTGGCTCATGTTAGCAACCTCTCCGCTTCTTCCACTCTCTGCCGCAAATTT
Source organism: Deltaproteobacteria bacterium (assembly GCA_026388535.1). Lineage (GTDB taxonomy): Bacteria > Desulfobacterota > Syntrophia > Syntrophales > Smithellaceae > Smithella. The sequence continues at coordinate 16,452 of JAPLJP010000101.1, forward strand.
ATATTTCTTCTTAATGCTTCCTGCATCCTTTGAACTACACTGCTGACACTGCTGTAACTGCGCATCTCAAACCGACTTCCAATATCTGAAAGCGATGCGCCGGTATGCTTCCTCATCAGATAAATCGCCACATTGCGCGCTTCGTTGTAGTTGCCGCGCCGCGACTTCTTTAGATCTTCTACCTTAACTTGATATGCGCTGCTGACAGCTTTCTCTACTTTCGATTTTTCCTGAAATAACTCCCTGACCTGAGGTGTATCTTTGATGTTGGTCTTATCCTGATATTTATGCCTGATGCGATCTATAAATTCCTTCGTTCCCAATAACAAAGGCAATTTCCCTTTATTGTATATCTTGCTGAGCATCTCCGCTTCTTCTTCCTTTTTAATAAAATCTATATAAGCTTGCCGACGCTTTTGTTTATCTGCTTCCAGCATGGACAAAACATATTCCTTATGCAGCCAGTTAATTTCATTGCCTCGTGAAATGTACATCCGGTGCGAACTCCAGCGATAATCTTCAAGGCGCTTTACCAAACCGGCCTGCAAAGGATTTCTGTGAATATACCGCACCAGTTCCAGCAGGTAACTGTCGCTTTCCACAACGATACTTTTATACCGCCCCCGAAACAGCGGGCCGTCACTCTTATAGGTTCTGTTGAAGTATTGTGTGTAAATACCATTGAGATGACGCATAAACCGCGATAAGTTCGCTCCGGGTGTCTGAATCAGCAGATGATAATGATTTGACATCAGGCAATATGCCGCAATCCGTACTTTCCACATCGCTGACGCTTCGCGCAGTAACTCGACAAACGCAAAATAATCGTCCTGTTCACGATATATCTGCACTCTGCTCCGGCCACGGTTCATCACGTGATACCAGGCATCAGGATATATGATTCGTAACGGTCTGGCCATCTCTGAAAACCTTTTACTTAATTCTCTCTCATTCGTATCTTTATCTGCTCTGATTCTGCTAATTACTATTACCTACATGAGCCAAGAGGAGACTTGACCCCTTTGTCCGATAGTCTCCTAAGCCCTGTAGATGATTTAAGATTTCCATCCTTATTGATTCTGTCGCGGCAGCTGCAAAAGGTGCCTGATTAAAAGTCACCGCCTTTTCATTAAAGAACACACCCATTAATGCGGCAAGACCGCCGCCAAGGGAGTGTCCGGTGAAAGTAATTTCTGCGTTTGGGGGATTGTTGGCTTTAATGTATAAGTAATATTCTGCCGCCTGAAGTAACTGCAATGCCGCACTGCCAGTACCCAATTGTAAGTCAGTGATGAAGTCACTGAGGCTATTATAAGCAGTACAGGCAAAGGATATGATAATTTTACTACCACTTTGAAAAGTAACGAGGTTTAAGCCGCTTGGATTATTTACAGCTTCATATATAGTATACGTTGCGGGAATAGGAAATTTATTCGGTTCAATTCTTGTATTATCCGCATAACCCGACATCAGTGCACAATCAATTTCAAATTGTGTAGCCATTTTCATTCCCCTTTCTTGTTACTATTAAAAAATCTTTTGCACGGACAAGATTCAGCACTCATACCACGGAAGTTACAGAATTTTACACACGCTTCATAAGAAGGCTGTGACTTAAAGGTAGCTTCCCCGAACCATACTCCCTTTTCAGCATAGATTTGAACTGGACATCCGGCATCTCTCATCGACCTACGGCCAATGGTTTTGTATTCCTCTTGAGGAAGGCTTTTGTTGAGTTCCTTTACCATTTCTGCGGTTAATAAACCTTTACTCACAAACTTTTCTTCATTATTTAATGTGTCAATAACCAGATTTACGTTTTTAAACTCCAAGGGCAACTCAGGCAACTCTATGCGCTTCCATACGTTATTTTCAAATTTGAAAATAACATAGGGTGGATTCGGCCGCCCCCATTTGTTGTAGGCCAAACAACCATATGTTGTGGTAATAATATAGGGCGTGTTATTCATAATATGCAGCGCTACCAATGAAAAATTTGCACGTCCAATATCGTCTGTTGGTCCATCTTTCCAGGTTATCGTTTTCTTTGAGTTAGGTAGTTTAAAATTGATGGAATACTCTAGAATAGCAGGCCTTGACCCTAATGAGTGCGATCCGCCGCGTTTTTGCCATCGCTTTACAATAATTTTGCTGCCATCGTGCAGAAGCACCTCTTCCTTCCAGCTTGCCTCACCAAAAAGTCCAAAATACCCACAGGCATTTATGCTGATGACCGCCACTGCCACAAAGACAAGTAAGACGATAAAGCTAATGCTGGGTTTATTTCCACTCCTTCCATTTTTTTCTTTCATAATTCCAATCTCCCTAAGAAATATTTCTTATTATTTAATTTCTTACTTTAATCATATCTTCAGCCTGTTCAAAAGAGGACATGGTAACGTCCCTTTCGCGCTTCGGAATTTTTCTCTCTAGCCAGTTTCTGCTTTTGCCGATTTTGTCTATTTTATCCTTTATTTCACGCGCCGAAAGCAGACTGTTCAATTCCTGCATCATCAGGCAGTAATCATCGGCAACTGTATAATAATCTCCGTTGACTCCTTTGTTGGTTGCCATGCATATGTGGCATTTTTCTCTCAGGCCGGAGGGGCATTCCCGGCATTTTGCCGGAAGCATTTTCATGTTGTTGATTTTATATATCGACGCTTTGGCGGCTTCGTCCAAACCGGTTTCAATATTGCCCAGTTTGAAGGCACCGCCCAAGCCGTAATAGTAGGCTCTGTGGCAGGCGAAGATATCACCCGCATGATTTACGGAGAATGTTTTGATGCCGGCATTGCAGATGGAACTAAACAACGCCCCGTTGCCTGCGGAATCCGCACCGGTTGCCGAAGTGGTTAAAAAGAATTTTACATTATGCCGGAGACTATAGTCATGCAAAAGCAGAGCCTGTTCCCTGATGATTTGATAATCTTCTTTTTCCCATTTCTCTTCGTGGATAAACAAAGAGGCTATCTGCATGCCGGTTAATTCATGTAAATTTGTCCAGTTGTAATACAGGTCTTTGTATGTGGATTTGTTGATTGTCGTCACCAGGTTTACTCTGACGCCGTATTTTTCTTTCAGTTCTCTGAAGCGCGGCAGGTTTTTTTCCAATAAGAACCAGCTTCCCTTGCCCTGGGCTGACTTTCTGGTAAAATCATGTTTTTCTTTATAGCCGTCAACACTGACTCTGAGGTTAATTTTCTTCCCCAGTCTGGCGTAAAATTCATACATTTCATCGGTTAGAATGGTACCGTTTGTGTTGATGACATAGTTGTATCGCTTACCCCCGTAACCGACGATGGTTGGATGCGGATATGAGTAAGCAACAACTTTCTTTATCAGATCAAAGGCCAGCAAAGGTTCGCCACCGAAAAAATTAATGGTGGTTCTATCCATTTCAGGCGGAACCTGCGCGAAGAAGAAATCAACCGCCTTTTTTGCGGTGGGCCAGGACATTGCATTCGTGGAATCGTACTCTTTACCGTTTTCGTAGCAGTAACTGCAACGGAGATTGCAACCCTCGGTTATAATCAACATCATATCGTTGAAGGGTATCGTTTTTATGCTTATGCTATTGTTGTTTCGCGGCAAGGCAGCGTTCATAATTATGTTTCACCAATTCTTTTAATTAGGGACAGCGCCCTATTATTGAGGAAGTAATGATTAAAATATTTCTGGATTCCTCCGGCAGGAATTCCGGTGTATAATTTAAAATTTACATGCGCTGGATACGCCGGACTTAGCATTTGCAAGCCTCTGACATAATCCGCTTTTTTTATTACAAGATGTCTCTCAGACGTAACGGTAACATGATAGGTAAGAAATTTTATGAGATTGCTTCGGGCGTTGCTCAGCCTCGCAATGGGTGTAATGGCATTGCGGCAAAGCTTCATCGGATGTAAGACAGGCTGCTTTTTCTTACCAACAGGAACTCGCACTTTTTCTTCCCGGCCTGAACTGTTAAACAAACATTCAGACGTTTAATCTGTCCCACATGACTTCGCATGTGGGATAATTCCACTTACGCTTCGATCTTCATATCATTTGCTCTCAGCGAGTGTCATTAAAAAACTGTGAATCTGTGAAACTTTTTTGTGAAAAATTTTTGAAGCAATTTTTTGATTCTAGGGGGTTTTTATTTAGTAAACAAAAACATTTTTCTTGTCAATATAAATTTATCAAAAAATGATAGCGGGAAGCAAAAATAAAGAAAGAAATGACTGGATTCCCCCGGCATACGCCGGGCAAGCTGATCAGGTCGGGAATGACACTAAAGAAGGGAAGGATTGCCACGCCGCCCGCGGCGGCGGAGGATATCGCAGGTATCCGTGGCATCCCAGGCGCGAAGCGCCGTGGGATAATGCACAGTCACGCTACATAACTTCTTTCAGCCATTTGGCTATAGGCGGCGCGGCCTCATCGACGTTATTGGTCATAACAAGGTGTTCCGTATTTTTAAAGAACAGGTATTTCTTCTTGCACGTAAGCCGGTTATAAATATCCTCAACGTAGGCCTGGGGGAATATGGAATCTTTTTCAGCGTGTACCAGCATTATGGGTACTGTAATTTTTTCCACCGGTTCGGCCAGCTCCGTGTGCATCAGCGAACCCAGCGCCCGGAAGGTAATCCATTTAACGGCAATCGGATTACTTTTGAGAAGCGTAGCGGCATCCGTGCCGCTTTTTGATTTTTCCTTAGAAAGGTCGAGATAGAGAAAAATAGGAATTGAGTAACTTTTATACAAATCAGCCATAAACTCGGCAAGGGGAACCATAAACAGAGGCGGCCTTAGATCAAAGCCGACAACATTAAATCCCTGAAGATACATCTTATACATAAATTCGATATAAAATTTGGCATAAACAGAAGTGCCGGGAATAAACACAAGAGTCGGCGCGTTTTTGCCTGAGGAAAAAACATCAAGGTGAAGTCTGATGCCGTTGGCTTCAAGATACGTCTCCGTAAATGAATTACGGTCTATATTTATTTTCTCGTCTTTCAATAAATTATCGAAAACGGTCTGAACCGTAGCTTCATCGGGAAGTTTCTTATTCATTATCATCCGACTGGTCGCGTACCACACAACATGAAAAACAACGATAACCAAAACCGCAATCAAAATAATCTTTTTTGTCATAGCCATTGTACCTCCGGTTTTTTTCTCGATACTGTGTTTGTATACTTATACGCGGGATATCCCATCACCAGACAGGCATGAACACGTCTGTTTTTCGGAACGCCAAGTTTTTTCCGCAATCTGCCGCTGTATCGCAAAGCCATGATCATAAAGCCGATTAAACAGGTTCCCAGACCAAGAGCATGCGCGTAATTGATTATTGTTGTCGCGGCAATATTGCAGTCATCAGATACGAATCGGGCATTTTTCGGCGCGTGAATTAAAATCAGAACCGGCGCGTTGTGCAGGATGAAATCTCTGCCGGTTTCGGCATTTTGTTTTTGGGCATAATCCATTACTTTAAGATAACGGTTGTTGGCCAAACCCGTAAGATTCACAAATATCCTGCCGATTCCCTTCTTTGTTTTGTTATATAAACGGCTTGTAAATCCAAATATATTCTTTGCCGTTTCTTCTATCAAACGCTTGTCGGTGACCACGATATAACCGACATTCTGATTATTACTGGCGGTGGGAGCGTAACGGGCCAGATCGATAATCTGTTCAATGACGCCGCGTGGCACGGGTTCATTTTTGAATTGTCTGACGCTTCTTCTGCTGAGGATTATATCGCGGTACACATCGGGATTGAGGTTCTTTCGATTAACCCCGCTGATTTGGTCCATTTCGAGGCTGTCGTGGCGTATGGCGTCGCAAGGACATACGGCGACACAGTGACTGCAACGGTTGCACAGATCAACATCCACGGGTTTTGATTTGCCGTCAACGATACGCCACACGCCCATGACACAGTCACGGACACAGAGCATGCATTCACTGCATTTGTCCTCAAGTTTTTCGATCAGCATCAGATTATTCCGCGGCAGCAGCCGCTCTTTTCTTCTTGAGAAGAACTTACTTTGGGGGATTGGGTATGGATATTATAGATAAGTTTCCCGCCTGTCAATGAAATTTTGACCGTAAAATGTTGAAGGATAGAATGATAAGATTATGATTTGCGAGACAGTCTCTTGCCGAAAGCGGCGGAAAAATTTCCGCCGCCGTAATAGTTTTAATTATTGGATTGACTTGGATGTCCTACAAAATTCCGGCGCGTAACCACCGCAATCCTATTCAGGCATGTACTTGAACGATACTCTTAGTTTCGCGCGATATTCAACCACTTTGCCTTTTTCCATTCTCATGTCCAGTTCCTTGACTTCCGCAACCCGGACTTCCTTTAGACTTTTTGCAGCCAGTTCAACGGCCTTTTTAGCAGCGTCTTCCCATGATTTTTCACTGCCCCCGATAATTTCAATAACTTTATAAATGCTACTCATAATTCTTCTCCTTTCTGTTTAATGGGTTGAAAAGAATAAATGTCACACACCGGCTTTTCAGCCGGTAATAATAGGGATAACGCAAGAAGCCAGTTTAAAGGATCAACGCAAAAAAACATTATCGTGATGAGAATAGCTATTTTAAAATCAGATAATGCCGTCGAATCAGCATAAACCGATGGAGAAAAAATTATACGGAATAAGAACAATTAGTGTATTTAATTGTAATTATACTTCTTTTTTAAAATACGTCAATAAGAGAATATAATGGCCTCACGTGCCCGTTAGGTTCTTATATTATCTTGTCCGGTCTTTTTCCGTGAATAATACTGTCAATCGTGTTTTGCTTGGAATAATGACCTCCCGTAATCAGATTCCATGCGCCTTCTTTTCCCAGAATTTTTTCTCTGATCTCTCGGGGCGGTAGACATTTTTCGCGCAAGGCCAACACTCTGTCACGCAATTGTTCCATTTTAGAAATTTTTTTGAGCAGTGCTTCTCTGCCGTTTTTTACCACGCCTTTGAGATTGCAAAATATCGTTTCAACTTCCAGCACGGATAATTTTTTCAGCGTATCGAGAATCTGCAGATAATTTTCGTCCTTCCTCAGGTATATAAAAGTCGTGCCGCAAAAAAGGTCTCCGGTGAAAAGCCACTTTTTGTCAGGTTCATACAAGCAGATGTGATCGTCGGTGTGTCCCGGCGAATTTATGACTTCAAAGTGATGATTCCCGGCGGCAATAGTTGAGCCGATGGCCGTCCCTTTTGACTTTTTAGGCCAATCCCAGACAATCTTCTGATACAAGCGCAAATCATTCAGGCGTGGATTTTCCAGATAGGGCAACGCGGAAAGATGAGTGTATATCGGTAACCCGAACCGCTCCTGAATATCTCCGTTATTGCCGATATGATCCTCGTGATGATGAGTGTTTACGATTTTCGAGATGGTTCTGCCCTTTAACGCGGAGAGAAACTGTTTACCCGCACGATTGGTGCCGGTATCAATTAGCGTATCACCAACCAAGAACGCGTAAACCGGATACAAAATAAATCCCAGAGGCGACCGCCCCATGTAAAAAAGAGTAACTGAATCATGTTCACTTATTTTCAGCATCTCTTCATCCTCAACTTAATGAAGCCAAATATATTTGTCGGTGGTTTAGCAAGGAAATCAATTTCCATTAACCCATTTAGCGGCGTCGCGAACGGATTCCTGATCAAACTTTAAGCGGAAACGGACAAACGGTCCCTGTGCCGTATAGTTGGTCTGGGAGAAGTCTTTATCTTCAAAGCCGGTCAGATTGTAGCCCAGACTCATCCAGGCGTTTTGCGCCACATTATAGCCGACGGACATTCCGCCGGAGTAATCAAGCTGGCCCGAATCCCAGGAATGGAGAATGCTGCCGTGCAGGCCGACATCCCAATCCTTGCTTACGTCATAGCGTCCCTCGATTCCCAAAAGATCAGTGTATCCGCTGTAATCGCTGCCTTCTATTTTTTCCTGCACATACTTGGCGCCGTAATGCAGAGAAATCTGCAATTCCTTGAAAGGACGATAATTGGCGACAAAATTGTTGACCAGTCTCCAGGAATCATATTCAGCGCTGGTGCCGCCGCTTTGTCTGTCAACAATAAAATCAAGGCGGTTCAGAGCGATCACTTTTGTCTCCGGCGGACGGTAAACAAGGCCGTAACGCAGGTTTAATCTTGCCGTATCAATACCGGAGATTACTGAAGTCTGGAAAAACTGTACACGGCCTGACCACGCCCAGTTGCTGTTTACTTCCTTGACCACGCCGCTCATCAAACCCCATTTGTTTTCACTGTCCGCCAGACGAAATTCCACACGGTTATCCCATGTCAGTTTTTTGGTCTGATAGGTTGTGCCGCCGGAAACAGCGGTAAAATCTTCAGTAGTGCCGGTTGAAGTAATGGCGCCCGATGCGGGCGGAACATTTGTGTTGAACTGATAATGCCCGGCCTTGGCTACAGTCTGACTGCGGTCTACTCCCGCGTCAACTTTCCAGTCTTTATTTATCTGCCAGGTCTGTTTGAGTCCCACATTGGCAAAGACACGCTCGTCATTCTCATTGAACTGCCGCTCAACACTGCTGTTTAGGGCGGCTCCCTTCCAAAGGGAAGAACGCATACCCAGACGGGTGTTCTGTGTGTCGGCGCTGGTGCCCCAGGTAAATTCCTGAGCGGCCAGTAAAGACAGGTTATTGGTTGCCTTAAATTCCGCGCCCAGAGTCGTGCGGGTCGGAAAATCGCTGTTATCGTTGTTTCCGATGGATTGGGCGTGATTCAGCGACACAGTCAGGCGGTCAGAAAGGGTCAGCACTTTTCCGCCCAGTGTCACCTGATTTGATTCTTTGTTACTGCCGTCGGCCAAACTGTCATTCGCGTGCAATAATCCCAAAGACGCGCCGTAGTTCTTTTCGGTGTAACCGATTTTTCCTTCGGCCAAATCCCGTGTCGCGTCGGTCATCAGATTGTACTGTCGATAGATGTTCGCGCCGGCATTGGTTTTTTCATTAAAACGATAAGCGCCTTCAACGCCCAGTTTACGGGTGCCCGCCTCACTGCCCGGCTGCTGTCCCATCCCAAAACCGACTTCTTGTTCCCGGTAGTAGGCTTTGGCGTCAAATTCTTTGCTGATGTGTGACGCTTCCGCCAGATAGGCATTGCCGCTGTGACTCGCGGAACCTGCGGAGTAGTCGCTGTTGGCAAACTCGGCGCGTAGTTTTGTGTTTTGACCCAGTTTGTACGATGCATCAACTCCGTAAAGATTGCTGTGTGTATCTCCCTGCCCTTCATGAACATAGCTTGCGCCGGCCTTCAATTTATTATCGAGCATTTTAACTCCGGCGCGTCCGCCGAAGGTATAATCTTTGCCGCCTTCCGACACAATTTCATATTCCGCGACAATCATAATCGGGTTGAGATTTTCATCCCTGCTGTAAATTGGTTCTTTGAAGAGTACCGTGCCGGCATCGTAATCAATGGAGTAATCCGTGAAGCGGTTCAGGGCGCGGGACGATATCAGCACCTCGCTGCGGAAACGATCCCGCGTCTCGATGGTAATCTTTTCTGTGTTGGGTATGATGTTCTTGCTGGACAGCCGGTATATCCCCGAAGTGCCGTCGCCGGGTTTTTCATCCCGCTTATAGATTTGCTCTGTCTCGCTGGCAAAGGCGTTGAGCTCGAAGTTCTTGTCCTGCAGCTCGGTTTTGATGCCGGTCATGCGGCGGCTGTAGCGCGAAAGTTCCGTTACTGTCATGCCGGTGTCATAATCACCGAACATGGCGTAAAACTGTTCCCGTTCAATCTTGATATACAAGTTTTGGGCGCTGGCCGCGTCGTATTGCTGCCCGGATGTATCGCCGTACAGCGTATAATAGCTCTCCGGATTGATCGTCTGGAACAATCCGTTATTAATGTTGTTTCCCTTTGTCTTGGCGGAATCATAGGCCATGGTCAGAAGCCATTTGCCTTTTATCTGGCCCTTGGCAAACAAAGCTATCCGGCCATCTTTGTAGAGATTTTCGTCAGCCCCGGCGTTCTTTAAATTTTCCATATTGCCCGATACGGTATTATAACCGGCTGTTCCTTCGGCCAGGCCGACCAGTATCCAGTTGCGCATCTTGGGCTGTACATATGTCTCCGCTTCCACGGTAATATTGTTGTAACCGAGGACAACGCGGTAGGGACCGCTGTTGTTGACCGGCTGAAACAGAACATCCCCTTCTCTGCTCATCTGAACTTGCGGATGACTGCCCGCGGCGGGAGGCAGCGCGAAAATGTCCGGCTGTTTCAAAGGACTGAGAGTGCCTTCACGAATCTCCAGTTCCGCTCCGGCGGGTATGCGGGTGCCGTCGGCGTCATATAGTTCCAAACGAAGTTTCACGGGAGTCCTGCCGTCGGCTACATTCCCCTGAGCCGACTTCAGCCGGATGGAAACAATCTCTCCGCTGCGTTTTACGGATATTGTCTGGTTGAAACGGGCGTTGCCGAAGGGATCAACTCCCTGAATCTGAACAGCGTGATTCCCTGCCTTGCCGAAATCAACACCGATATAGGTGTAAATCGCCTTGCCCGCCTTCTCATCCTTCATGGTAAAGCCGATACGCTTTGCCGGAACTTCTTTGTCATCAACCAGCAGGCGCGGGGTCAGCTGGGAATTAAGACAGACTCGAATGCCGTTTATATTATTAACAAGAATGTCGTTATCTCCCGGATAAAGTATCCCCTCATTATCCTTGATAGTTATATCCGATTTATCCGGCGCGGCAGAAGACGAAACTTCCGGTGACGCCATACTCGGCTGAACGGGCGTGTCTTTCTTCTCTTCCTTTTGCGCTTCGGTTTTCGGTGCAAC
>JAPLJP010000185.1 GCA_026388535.1 Deltaproteobacteria bacterium
GAACAACTTCAATATCATCTAATTTTACACCCCTGCCCAGACCAATACCTAATGCTTTCAAAAAAGATTCTTTGGCCGCGAATCTAGCTCCGTAATGGGTCGATGATTGAACATGCTTTCCACAGTATTTTATTTCTCCAGGGGAAAAGACTCTCTCTAAAAATTTGGAACCCCATTTTTCAATGATTTTCTCTAAACGATTATTTTCAACCAAGTCTATTCCTATACCGTAAATCATCATAACCTGCCTGCTATGCGCGAACTATGGCATCTGTAACTGCGGCAACTTTTTTCATTGCCTCAACATCATGCACACGGACAATATTACACCCGTTCATTATTGCCGCGGCGACAGTTGCCGCGGTGCCCTCCATTCTATCGCGCGGTTCATCACGTGTTACTTTTCCAATAAAGGATTTCCGGGATGTTCCAACCATTACCGGTATTCCTAATATCTTCAATTCGGAAAGATTTTTAATAATTTTATAATTGTCTTCAGGATTTTTACCAAAACCGATTCCGGGATCTATAACAATACTATCTTTTTTTACTCCTGCCTTTAGAGCTTTTTCTACGCTCTTCTTCAAATAATCCGCAATTTCTCCCATTAGATTGTCATAAGCCAGATTGCCTTTCTGCATGTTCCGGGGTTTGCCCCGCATATGCATCAAAATCACTGCTGCACGCGTTTCCCTGACAACCTTGGCCATATCCTTATCGCTACTTAAGGCGCTTATATCATTGATTATCTCAGCGCCGGCTTTAACGGCCATTTTGGCGATTTGTGCCTTTTTTGTATCAATTGATATCGGTATATTTGTTTTTTTCATCAAACCATCAATGACGGGAAGAATTCTTTTTAATTCGACACTTGCGGAAACAGATCTTGAACCGGGCCTTGTTGATTCTCCACCGATATCAATAATATCCGCTCCTTCATCCGCCATCCGTAATCCATGCTCAATTGCTTTTTGGTGAGAATAAAATAATCCTCCGTCGAAAAAGGAATCGGGTGTAACATTTAGAATACCCATTATAAGGGTTTTCTTGCCTAAATAAATTTCGCGTCGCGATGTTTTTAAGATATATTCGTTTTGAGCAACGTTTTTCAATATTTCCAATATATCTCGGGCGATAAATTTTAAGCCAAAGGGTTGTTTTTCAATTTTTGTTGTCAGAGCCGAAATTTGTTTTAATGTACCTATTATTAAAATATCGCTTGCAGGAAGGCTGCAGGAGACGCTCCCTCTGGCAACGGCGGCGTCTCCGCCAATTGATAACATCTCCTGTTTAATAATATTTGCTGTTTTACATGGTTGATTTTCGAGCAAGATATTTATGTTTATTGTTTTCGGAGACATGGCGTCAATACCATAGGGATCAACACCTATTTTTTTGAATATTGCCGCGGCTTCATCGAAATTTTTTATTTTAATTATTTTCACAAGACAGCACCGATATTAAAAATGATCTTTATTGAGCTATTGCTTGTGAATCGCCCTGATGAAGTTTAGGCAGAGCGTCGCCAATGAGGGTATCTATCTCTGCTCCGTTTAATACTTCTTTTTCCAGTAGTTCCCCCGCTATCTTGTGCAGTATTTCAATATGGTCTGTGAGAAGCTTTTTTGCTTTTTCATAGTTTCGTGTAACGATAGATACGACTTCGGCGTCGATTTGCTTTGCTGTTTCCTCGCTATAATCCTTGTGGGTGGCAAATTCCCGCCCTAAAAAGATTTGTTCTTCTTTTTTTCCATAACTCAACGGCCCCATTTTATCGCTCATGCCCCATTCACAGACCATTTTTCTGGCCAGATTTGTTGCCCGTTCAATGTCATTTCCGGCGCCGGTAGTAAAATCATGCAAAACTATTTCCTCGGCGGCTCGTCCACCCAATAAAATAGCGATGTTATTTTCCAGATACTCACGGGGATAGGTGTGTTTTTCATCTATCGGCAACTGCTGGGTTAAACCCAATGCCCTGCCTCTGGGAATAATTGTAACCTTATGAATTGGATCTGTTCCCGGTATCATCCGTGCTACCAGAACATGGCCTGTTTCATGATAAGAAGTGTTGCGCTTCTCTTGATCGCTAATAACCATACTTCTTCTTTCGGTACCCATTAAAACCTTATCTTTGGCAAACTCAAAATCGCTCATATTGACTTTTTCTTTATTATCCCGAGCGGCATTGAGTACTGCTTCGTTTATAAGGTTTTCTATATCGGCTCCGGAAGTTCCCGGCGTCCCGCGGGCCAAAACCGCGAAATCAACATCTTCCGCTATTGGTGCTTTGCGGGCATGAACTTCAAAGATTTTTTCTCTGCCTTTTACATCAGGCAACGGCACGACAACCTGCCTGTCAAACCGGCCCGGCCGCAATAATGCCGGATCAAGAACATCGGGGCGGTTAGTCGCGGAAATGAGAATCACACCTTCGTTAGATTCAAATCCATCCATCTCTACGAGTAGTTGATTAAGAGTTTGCTCTCTTTCATCGTGTCCTCCCCCAAGGCCTGCGCCGCGATGACGTCCGACCGCATCAATTTCATCAATAAAAATTATGCAGGGAGCATTCTTCTTAGCTTGACTGAATAAATCGCGGACGCGTGAAGCTCCAACACCGACAAACATTTCCACGAAATCAGAACCGCTGATAGTCAAAAAAGGAACCTCTGCTTCGCCGGCAATTGCGCGGGCTAAAAGCGTTTTACCGGTTCCGGGCGGACCGATAAGCAACAATCCTTTAGGAATTCTTCCGCCCAGCCTTGTATATTTCTTGGGATCCTTTAAAAAATCGATAACTTCTTCCAACTCAGCTTTGGCTTCATCAATACCGGCAACATCGGCAAAAGTAACCTTCTTGGATTTATCAGTAATCAAACGAGCTTTACTTTTACCAAAAGCCATTGCTTTACCGCCACCGGCCTGCATCTGACGCATGAAAAATATCCAGATACCGATGAGAAAAATCATCGGCAGCCAGGAAACTAAAACAGTCAACCATGGGGATTCTTCCGTTGGTTTGGCGGTAATTTTTATACCTTTTTCTCTGAATTGCGTAACCAGTTTATCGTCTTTGGGCGTATACGTTTTAAAAGCATTACCATTATTTAGCTTACCGTTAATGCTTTCCCCTTGGATTGTTACTTCACTGATCTCACCTTTATCCAGAAACGCAATCATCTCGCTGTAATTTATGTCCTTTGTACCGGCTTTAGGCTGATTAAAGAGCTGCCAGACAAGCAAAAAAACGAGCATAACAGTAAGCACAAGAGCGATATTTTTTTGAAACTGATTCAATATTTTTCTCCTTAATATCAATTATGTTGTTTAATCTTTATAATAATATCCAATTAAACTCAAATAGTTTCTGATGATGTTAGAAATAGATTAGTTCACGAAATTTTGCCGCTACTTATGATTTTTTAATATCTATTTTCAGAACATTTTTTGTTTTCGCTGTTATTTTAACCCGGTCATTCAAATGCATATTCTCTATCCATATTACGGAAACACGATCAACCAACAGAATAATTTCATCGCGCTCTGACCGCGGTATTTTATGATCAATAAAGAAAGTTTTTATTTTTTGCCGTCCTTGCATTCCTAAAGGTTGAAACCAGTCTCCATGCCTTCTATTGCGAATTATCAAAGGCTTCTGAATTTTATCTAAATCCAGATAAATTTTATTTCTACCGCCCGGATCAATATTTCCCTTTGCCGTAATTTCCGCGCGGACAGTTAATTTTTTTTCTCTAACATAAACGGATCCGGGAACATTCAAGGTATATTCATATTCTATTTGTTTATTATGTGCTCTTTTTTTTTCCAGAATTAAATTATCATACTCTCGTCTGGCTTCAATCCCCAGAGCAAGAACAATTCTTTTCCCTGATTCGCGATTTTGCGCAAGATTATCCAAAGATTTTATATGAATAAAGGAAATACCATTATTCGCCGGACTTAAATCTTCTAAAATAGTTTTAAATAATCTCAAACGAATGGCCGGATGCAATTTATTTATGCATGATATGTTTAATAAAATCCTCTGGGGCTTCTTTTGGACGAAAGTTGATTGCAGAGCTTCGGCTACACATTGAGTTATGAATTCGTCTTCCGTACGTAATATTTCCGCCATTTGCGCCAGATTTTCATCAATTTTCGGATTAAATTTTTCTTTCAGATACGGTATCAGTTCCGCTCTAATCTGATTACGGAGATATTTTTTATCCTCGTTGGAACTATCCTGACGATATGGGATTCGGGCTTTATTCAAGAAGAAAATAATTTCCTGCCGGGATGTTTCAATCAATGGACGAATAAACTTTTCATCCCGCATAGGCAGAAAACCTCTGAGTCCTTCCAAGCCGCTGCCGCGTAAAATATTTAGCAAAACTGTTTCCGCCTGATCCTGCAGATTATGCCCTAACGCAATTTTCTGCGCATGGTAATCTTCGGCTACTTTATTTAAGAAACTATATCTTTGCCGCCGGTAATAATCTTCCGGTGAAACACCTTTTGCACCTTTTTTTTGATCCATTTTCCCGGAAACGAAAACCAATCCCAACTTTTTTGTTAATTCGTAGGAAAATTTTTCGTCTTCATCTGATTCTTCTCCGCGCAATCCATGGTTGAAATGAGCGGCTATCAGGCTCAAATCCATTTTCTTCGCTATTGATACAAGAGCTGTCAGAAGTGCTGTGGAATCAGGTCCGCCGGAGATCGCCACAACCACATGTTCGCCTTTTTTCAATAGATTATATTTCTTTATAGCTTGATTAATTTTTTTTATCATGTTTATTTAAACAAAGAGCATATTTCCAAAAGGTCTTCACAATAATAATCGGCTTCAAGATTCAACAAATTATTCCTGTTGCCCATTCCATTTAAATACGCGCAACTCAATATGCCGGAATTT
>JAPLJP010000016.1 GCA_026388535.1 Deltaproteobacteria bacterium
ATTGCTAAGGCTGCCGGAATTTGCGGCATGGTCGGCGGCCAGGCTCTTGATGTTCTTTCGGGAAAATCCGTGTCTGACGAAAACACTCTCTATGAAATTCACCGGCGCAAAACTGGAGCGCTGATTGTTGCCGCGGTAAAATCGGGCGCGATTATTTTCAACGCCCGCAAAGATAAGATTCAAGCGCTGGCCGAATACGGAATGAATTTGGGTTTGGCTTTTCAGATAGCGGATGACATCCTGAATGTGGAAGGAAACCGTGAGTTGATGGGCAAAGAAACCGGCAGCGATGCCACCCATAACAAACTTACCTATCCGTCTTTGCTGGGATTGGACACGGCGAAAGAAAAATTGGCAAGTTACGTTGATGCGGCAGTAGCGAGTCTCTCCGGTTTTGATGAACGGGCGCGGCCGCTCCTTGTCATTGCGCGCTATATAATGGAAAGAAAATCATGAGCTATATCACTTCTAAATCAAAGGGAACCCCGGCGAATAGTGGGAGCCATTTTTTCTGCCCAGCCCCACAGAAGCGTGACAGTTAAACTAACAAATTCCAGTTCACTGCGTAACTGTAATTCGAGTTTCACTGCCGCCTTAATGCAATCTGTGATTTAGAAGTGGTATTAATTATATTAATGGAAAGGAATTGGTTTTGGTAAAACATCAGGAAACGGTAAATTACAGTGTTCTGAAAAACGTGGAATTTCCTGCGGACATCCGCAAACTCAATATCGCTGAGCTCAATACTCTGGCGCAGGAAATCAGAAGCTTGATTATTAATACAGTTACGTCTTCCGGCGGCCATCTGGCTTCATCTCTGGGAGCAGTAGAATTAACGCTGGCCCTTCATTATGTTTTTAATACGCCGCAAGATAAGATCATCTGGGATGTCGGCCATCAGACATACGCGCATAAAATTATCACCGGCCGCAAAGATAAATTCGCCACATTGCGACGGCAGAACGGTCTCAGCGGATTTCCCAGAAGAGAAGAAAGTCCTTATGACGTTTTTAATGTCGGGCACAGTGGGACTTCTATTTCTGCCGCATCGGGATTTACCGAAGCTGGGAGTTTAAAAGGAGATAGCAATAAAATAATAGCTGTTATCGGTGACGGTTCCATGACCACGGGAATGGCCTTTGAAGGTTTGAACTGGACGGGGGATCGTGAAAAAAACTTGATTATAGTTTTAAATGACAACGAAATGTCCATTTCTCCGAACGTTGGCGCGTTGTCTTCTTATTTAAACCGCCTGATGACCGGTCATGCGGTAACTAAACTGAGAGCCAATACAAAAAAATTGTTGGGAAAGATTCCCGGCATTGGTAAGTATCTGGTCAGATTGTTTCAGAAGATAGAAGAATCATGGAAAACATTTATTGTTCCCGGAGCGCTTTTTGAAGAAATGGGTTTTACTTACGTTGGTCCGCTGGGAGGTCACAATTTATCTTACCTCATTAAAAATTTTGAAAACATCAAGGATATGACCGGTCCTGTGCTCGTTCATGTAATCACGAAAAAAGGTAAGGGCTACAAATTTGCTGAAGAAAACC
>JAPLJP010000181.1 GCA_026388535.1 Deltaproteobacteria bacterium
CTTCGATGTCCGCATTTCCTACAGAAACAGCTTGCTCCGGAGAAATTTTTCTGGCCAGCCAGCAAAAGTTTTTTGGCGTCGATATCTTTTTAAAGACTGTTTGATTATCCAAATTAAGAATCTCTGCCACTTGCTTAGAAGCCCTGACTGGATCGGCAATCCTGGAAGGATCGGCGCAAACGGAATTAGCCATAATTGATACAGCAAGCTTTTCGCCATTGCGATCGTAAATTACGCCTCTTTCCGGCTGCAACTGCAGAACAGTTGTATGTTGCCTTGTTGCTAATGTTTTCAGTTTTTGACCGGATAACACCTGTAACTGAAAAGCACGGGATATCAAAGCAATGAAGAACACAAGGAAAACCGTGAAAATAATGCTTATTCTGATTTTCATCATTTTTTTCGATTCAATCGCCATATCATTCTCCCGATTTTTTTAAGACAATTACTTGACTGTTATCAGGATAGGACATTTGCAATTTGTTCCTCATGACGCTTTCAATTCGCTGCGGTGATTTGAGCATCGCGTATTCCAATTTCAATTTTTTTTGTTCTTCCAATTTCTGTTCTTTGGCGCTCAGTTCCGTAGCAATATTATATTCCAATTCTGTCATGCGAATATGCGAGCCGACGTAGATCAAAGCAACAAACATGAACACTATGGCGAAAATAATAAAAGTAGAATACTTTATGCCGATAGAAGAGTCCTTTGCTTCCTCGAGACGCGGCATAACTCTTGTTCCAATAGTTTGCGCAGATTGTGCCATTTAAATTCTCCGGGCCACGCGCAGTTTGGCGCTACGGGCACGTGGATTAGCGCTGATTTCTTCTGCAGCAGAAATCAGCGCCTTTCTAGTAACAATTTTTAGCTTTGCTTCTTTTTGACAGACGCAAAACGGTATATCCTTGGGGCAGACACAACCTTCGGCCAAGGTGCGAAATTCATTTTTTACAATGCGATCTTCCAGTGAATGGAACGATATTACACAAAGGCGGCCGCCGGGTTTCAGCGCTTCAACTGCGGCGTTAATTGCCGGTTTTATATTATCCAATTCGTTATTGACGGCGATTCTTATAGCCTGAAAGGTTCTTGTGGCGGGATGAATTTTTTGCCATTTTAATTTCGCGGGCATGCAGGAAGCAATTATCGCCGCCAGTTGTGTGGTTGTTTCAATGGGCGACAGTTGTCTTCTTTTTGATATTGCCCTGGCTATTCTTGCGGCCATTTTTTCTTCTCCGTAAAACCTGATAATTTTTTCCAGTTCGTTTTGCGCGAAGCTGTTGACAATATCGTAAGCGCTTAGTTTCAGACTGCTATCCATGCGCATATCGAGCGGCGCTTGCTGACTAAAACTAAAACCTCTTTGGGCTGTATCCAGTTGATGGGAAGAGACTCCTAAATCCAGAAGAACGCCATCAACTTTTTCTATGTTTAAATTTTCCAGCACATTGCCTAAGTCGGCAAAATTTGCCTTTATTAAAATCTTGCGCGAACCGAATTCCGAAAGCTTACTTTCCGCAAACTGCAGAGCCTGTTCATCACAATCTATTCCCACCAAAAACGCGTTTGTCTCTTTAAGTATCGCGTAAGAATGACCCGCGCCTCCCACGGTGCCATCTACATAAACTCCCGTTCTACTGACTAAAAGCGAATCAATAACTTCTTTAAGCATTACCGGCTCGTGATAAAAGTCGGCAATCATGGTTTAAATTCCCAGATCAGCTATGAAGTCAGCGCATTTGTCAATTTCGCTGGCGGCCTGTTTCATTCTTTCTTCGAAACGTTCTTTCGACCATATTTCAATATTTTTCAGCATGCCGGCCAGAACTATATCTTTTTCTAATTGGGCATATTCGCGCAAAGTAGGGGGTATAAGCACTCGCCCCTGTCCGTCAATATTGCAATCAACAGCCCCGGACATAAAGAAACGCTGAAACGATCTAACTTCCTTGCGCAATTTGGATTGATGGGCTACTTTCTCTTCAATTATCAGCCATTCATCGTAAGGAAGAACCATTAAGTACTGGTCCCAGTTGGTAATAACCATCCTGTTGTCATATTCCTCCGCAAAGATTTCACGGAACTTGGAAGGGAAAATTATCCTTCCCTTTTCATCAATAGTATGATGATATTGACCACGAAATACAGACATCACTTTCCTCCACGATAAACCACTTTACTCCACGTGGCCAACTATAAAGGCGGGGTTTGTCTTTGTCAAGCAAAAAATTTAACTTTTTTTGGAGTTAAGTGACTTAAAATCACTAGGGAAATACAGAAATAGGAATAAGAATATTTTCGAGCTTAAAAAAACAGCGGAAATAAAAATATTGATTAAAAAATTAAAGGTGCTTTTTCATCTTTTTTCGCTCAAGACCTGACACATTAAGTAATTGTATTTATTAATTATTTATATATCTATAACGATTTATTGCATGCTTATGTTCAGCCAAGGAAGATGAAAAGAAGTGTGTACCGTCTTTTTTGGAGACAAAATAAAGATAATTAACAGAAGCCGGATAAAGCACAGCCTTTAACGAAGTCACGCCAGGATTGGCAATGGGCCCCGGCGGCAACCCCCTTATCACATAAGTGTTGAAGGGCGATTTTCTTTTCAAATGACTGCGCAGTATTTTGCCTTCAAAATTATCCAAATCATAAACTGCTGTCGGATCGCTTTGCAGGGGCATTCTTTTCTTTAATCTGTTGTAAAACACCGCTGAAATCAAGGGTTTCTCCGCGTCATTGCCTGACTCTTTACCAATGATGGAAGCGAAAGTAACAAGTTGATGAATGTTAAATCTTTTTTCCCCTGCTCTTTTAATCATTTCCGGTGTAACTTTTTTCCAAAACTGATTTACCATTGCTTTCACAATCTGGCGCGTGCTCATGGAACGATCAAGATAATAAGTGTCTGGAAAAAGATAACCTTCCAAGGAGTCAGCTTTGATATTCAAAGATTTCAGAAACTCTTCATCACAGGCCAATTCAAAAAAATCTTCTTTATTAATTAGTTTTTCTGTGTCCAAGAGCACGACGATTTCCCGCAGGGATAGATCCTCACGGATAATGACTTTATGAATCTTGATTTCTCCGCGCAATAGTTTGTCAATCATCGCCGAAGGAGTCAGGGAAGTGTTGAATTCATATTCGCCGGCACGAATATGGCGCCTGGCGTTTTTTATTATCGTCAAACTATAAAATAAAATGCGGGATTTAATCAAGCCCGCCTGATGAAGCGTTTCTGTAACCTTTAAGAAGCTGGAACCGGTGGGTATATCAACCAGAACAGTCATATTCTTCCTATCAATCGAACTAATTGAATAATTTGCCAGCAGAACACAAAATAGCACAACAATAACTGCAAAAAAAATAACTCCGCGGCGAATCACTTTGCCTGCAAAACCAGTCCCCTTAAAAAACTTAAACGAGAGAAGCTTCTTGGATTCCGTCTTCTCCCGTTGTTTATTTTTGTCTGCGGAATTTTTTTGCCCGCCTGGTTTTTTATAAGTATTTTTTTGCTTTAATTTTGCCATATTTTTTGTGGAATTAATTTTTTTAATTATTTGGCGATGGAATCCAGATAACCCTGAAGAATCAGACAGGCGGCCAGTTTATCAACCATTTTTTTTCTTTTTTCCCAACGGACACCGGAGTTTATCAGTATTTCTTCAGCGTCCTTCGTGGAGAGCGTTTCCGGCCATTTAATAACGGGGAGAGAAAACGTTGACTCCAGTAACGTACTGAAACGATTAACTTTTTCACACTGAATACCTTCCGAACCGTCCAGCCTTACCGGATAACCTATTACAATTTTCTCTACTTTGTAGTTTTTGATTAAATCTCCTAAAATTTCCCCATCATGTTTCTTGGTTTTTCTTATTATTGTCGGAAGACCCTGGGCTGTAAGACCGAGTTCATCGCAAATAGCAACGCCAATTCTTTTTTCACCGTAATCTAAACCAAGTATACGCAAGAAATACCTCTTTTGTTGGGTTTTGTAACAATTCCCCCTGCCCTTTTCAAGGAATAATTTATTCAATGCTTCGTATTACCACAAATAAACATGGTTTATTTTAATTAATCATAAATATAATCTTGTGAAAAAATGAGGAGTTTGTTATTTTCCACATCACATTATCAAATCAAACAGGCAAATAAATGAAACATTTTGTTCTTGGCACAGCTGGCCATGTAGATCACGGGAAAACAGCGTTAATTAAAGCTCTTACCGGCATTGACACCGACCGCTTGAAAGAGGAAAAACAAAGAGGCATTACCATTGAACTGGGTTTTGCCTCACTAAAGCTTCCTTCCGGTCAGACTCTCGGCATTGTTGATGTTCCCGGACACGAAAAATTCATCAAAAATATGGTTGCCGGCGCCGCTGGCATTGATTTAGTCATGATGGTCATCGCCGCGGACGAGGGTATAATGCCGCAAACGAAAGAACATTTACATATATGCTCGCTTTTGGGAATCTCCAAAGGTATCGTTGCGTTGACCAAAATTGATCTGGTCGAAAAAAACTGGCTGGAACTAGTTCAATCAGAAATTGTTGAATTTCTCCATGGAACTTTTTTAGATGGTGCGCCTATTGTGCCCGTCTCCGCGATTAAAGAAGAAGGTCTAGCCGACCTGATTCAGACTTTAGACGACGCCGCTAGTCAGATTACCGAAAAAGCAGATGCCGATATTTTTCGCCTGCCTGTGGATCGTGTGTTTACAATGAAGGGCTTCGGCACTGTCGTTACCGGCACGCTGGTTTCTGACCACATTAAAATAGGAGATGAAATTCAAATACTTCCCGAAGATATCACCGCCCGCATCAGAGGATTACAGGTGCATAATCAGCCAGTGGAAGAAGCATGGGCCGGCCAACGAACAGCTATAAATTTGCAAGGCATTGAAAAATCAGTCATCAGACGCGGCGATGTACTTGTGCGTCCCCAAACTGTCTGGCCATCACAGCGACTGGATATCTTTGTTGAATTTCTTGCCTCCAATTCTAAAAACCTGAAGAACCGGGCACTCGTCCGTCTGCACACCGGCACAAGCGAAATTATTGCCCGAATAATCTTATTAGAAAAAGACGAACTCGCGCCGGGTCAAAAAATGTTTGCCCAACTGGTTCTAGCCAATAAAGACGTAATCGTCGCCGGTGATCATTTCGTTTTGCGCAGCTACTCGCCGATTACAACGATTGGCGGGGGTCAAATAATCGACCCGCTTCCGGTAAAATACAAGAGACTCAACAGTAAAACTATCGACGAGTTGAACTTATTAAAAAACGGAACACTGACGGAAAAAATTTGTGTGATTCTTGAACGCGCTGGATTTAAAGGCGTCAATTTACGCGGTATTGCTTTTCGTCTGGGCATCAGCACCAGAAAAATCAAGGAAGAGCTGGAAAGTTTGTTCTCCGGCAAAAAAGCTTTTCTTCTTGATAGAGACGACACAACAGTTATTTCCGCCAGCTTTTTTAATCAACTAGAAGATCGTATTGCCGAAAATCTTAATGATTATCACAAGAAAAATCCTCTGCGGGAAGGCATCTCCAAAGAAGAACTCAAAGCCTCGCTGGGAAATATCATTTCAACAAAGCTTTTTAACATGGCCATAAGCTCGCTCAATAAAAAATCAACTATCGTCAGCGATAAAGACAATGTACGTCTGGCTAAATATCAGGTGGAACTGGCGGGAGATTTGGATTCTTTGCGCCAGACTATTGCCAAAATTTATAGTGAAGCCGGTCTTACGCCATCTTCCCTCACTGATGTTGTAAACAATTTTAAAGACCAGAAAACTAAAGCGCAAAGCATCATCAAGTTGATGCTCAAAGACGGAGATTTAATCAAAATAAATGAAGAGCTCTGTTTCTCACGCGAATCGCTGAATAAGTTACAAAAAGATTACACAGAAATGTTAATAAAAGACGGCCAGGCCACACCGGCGAGTTTCAAAGGCCTAACAGGCCTTTCCCGTAAATATATAATTCCCCTGATGGAATACTTTGATATGAACAAACTTACCGTCCGGGTCGGCGACCACCGCGTTTTAAGGAAAAAAATATGAGCAAATTTGATCAAACTATAAAAACATTAAAAATATTTTTCGCTGATAGCAATTCCATTGCCGAATCGTCAGCGAAAGTTATTCAGGAAGTAACCTTGGCCATCAATCTTAACAGCAAACCGCTGGCAAACATTGCCTGCGCCGGTATTAATCTGGATGAGTTGACCATAGGTTTTTTAAGATCGGAAAGAATTATTGCCGAAAGTGACGAAATCGCCAAGATTGAAATTACCGCCCGTGAAAATCGTGTAAACGTTATTTTGAAAAACAAAAAGAAAATTTTTGAAACATTTGTTAAAAACATCGCTTCCAGCGGAGCGCGCAGTAAAGGCTCTTATGCTGAATCTCTTTTACCACTGTCAGTGCCAGAGGACTTGAAAATAAATGTCCCGGTGGCGCTGAATTTAATGGATAAACTTCTGAATAACTCCACATTGCACAATAAAACCGGCGGCACTCATTGTTCTGCGCTGGCTATTGGAAAAAATATCATCGCTTTGCGCGAAGATATCGGCCGTCACAACACCATAGACATGCTGGGTGGCTATGCACTTTTGCAGAATATTAACCTGTCCGAAGCAAAAATTCTAACTACCGGACGGATTTCCTCCGAAATAGTTTATAAAGTTTGGAATATGGGCATACCGGTAATTATTTCTCATTCCGCGCCCACAGCAAACGCTGTAGAGTTGTCACACAAGGCAAATATTACGCTCATCGCTTATGTTCGAGGAGGCAGAATGAGCATTTATTCTCATGAAAGGCGGGTAAAAATTTGAAGACTAAAGAAATTTATCTCAAAGATATTAAGCAAGGAGACAAGATTGTTTCTTCTTTTATGGCCGCGGAAAAAAATATGGCTTTCTCACAAAAAGGTTCCCCTTATTTGACCGTGCGATTAAGAGATAAAACCGGCGATATTGAAAGCAAGGTTTGGGAAAACGCCGTTGAATTCGATCAACAGTTTAAAAAAGGCGATATAATTTATATTGAAGGAAGGGCCGCCAGTTATAAAAATTCAATTCAAATATCGATCGTTAACATTAAAAAAATCCCATGGGAAGAAGTAGAACCAGCCGATTATTTGCCCTGTGTTAAAGGTGATGTCCATGCCATGTTTAATGAAATGACGGGATTTATCGAAAAAGTGAACGATAAATATTTGCAGACACTGCTTAACGCTTTTTTTCAGGAAGAAAAAACCATTGAACTTTTCCAAAGAGCTCCCGCAGCCAAAGGATTTCACCATATTTATCTAGGCGGACTTCTGGAACACACGCTTTCGGTCGTGCGTTTGCTGGAAAAAGTAGCCGAACATTACCCAAACCTAAACAAAGATATGCTTATTGCCGGAGGTATTCTTCATGATATAGGTAAAATTTATGAATTTTCTTTTAATAATATAATTGATTACAGCGACGAAGGAAGATTAATCGGTCATATTGTCATGGGCGTGGAAATGATAAATAAAAAAATTGCCGCTATTGATGATTTTCCTCCGCAATTAGCCCTGGAATTACGTCATATTATTCTGAGCCATCACGGAGAATTTGAATTCGGCTCTCCTAAACGTCCAAAAACACTGGAAGCTTTGGTTGTCCATTATATTGATGACCTGGATGCCAAGTTCAACGCTTTTCAAACATTCATAGCTGATTCTTCCAATGTCGATTCCGACTGGACCAATTATAACCGCTTTTTGGAACGTTTTCTTTATAAGGGTAAACCTCAGTAATATTTGAGTCTCAAATCCCACGTCGTCGTGGATGCCCTTCAGGGTACTTCGCTCCTGGGATAATTTCCAATAGCCTTTGGCTATTGGATAATTCGGCTAAAAAATTTCAATGCGCCTATAGTGACCTTTAGGTTATTTGCTTTTGAAATTTTAGCCTCATTACAACTAACAGATATTACTGCACTACGTTTGTAATATTTGAGTCTCATTAAATTTGAACTTGATTTTTTGAGGTAAAAAAGCGTATGAAGGGCGCGCTGTAAAACCAGAAACAAACAAAAATAAGAAAAACTATTTATTTACTCGCAATAGTTAATAAAAATTATTCAAGGGGGGGGAGAATGTAATCATGGCTTACAGGATGGATACTTTATGCGGTATATTCCATAATCAGGCATTACGTTATGGAGACCAGGTCGAGCTTCTTAGGGCTAAGTTTGACAGAGACGGCAACCCGAGCAGCGACTGGCATTCGCGAACATGGAAAGAAACGCGTGACGAAGCTATAGCCCTTGCCAAGGGTTTGATGGTCTTAGGACTGAACAAAGGCGACCGGATAGTCATCTTTTCCGAAAGCAGACCGAGATGGATTATCGCCGATCAAGCCATTCAGGCCTGTTGTGCCGTCGGCGTTCCCCTTTATCCCACGCTAACAGTGGAAGAATTGGGATATATGACTTCGGACAGCGGAGCTAAGATTGTCATCGCCTCCACTCAGGACAGGGGGGAAATGGCCATCAAGGCAAAAGCGCAGGGTGTTCCCATAGAAAAAATTATTACGATGTGTTCATGGAATGGCACGAAACCGGAAGGTGTTTTCACTTTTGATGAAGTAATCGCGTTAGGTAAGTC
Organism: Deltaproteobacteria bacterium; assembly: GCA_026388535.1. Taxonomy (GTDB): domain Bacteria; phylum Desulfobacterota; class Syntrophia; order Syntrophales; family Smithellaceae; genus Smithella. Next base: position 8,664 of record JAPLJP010000181.1, read on the forward strand.
AAAGATAAGCGACGAAGAAGTTGAAAAAAAGATAAACAGCGTTGTTCCCGACGACGTCGCTTCCATAATATATACTTCGGGAACTACGGGAAAGCAGAAAGGCGCCATTCTTACCCAAAAAAACTGGGTGGCAAATATTCATCAGGGTTCCAATTCCACACTCCTGCGCCGTCAGCGGGAGTTGGGGCTTCACCTGACCTTTCTTGTCCATCTGCCCATGTGTCATGTTTTCGGCAGAACAACCGACTACCATGTAGGAGCCCTTCAGCAAGGAGGTATCCTCGTTTTTGCTGAAAGTTTCGAAAAAATACCAAAAAATTTGCTGGAAGTCAGACCCAATGTAATAATCAGTATTCCCAGATTATGGGAAAAAATTTATGATACCACAAAATCAATCGTTTCCCGGCAGAATAAAACCACTCAATCCATTTTTAATTGGGCCATGAAGCTTGGCGGAAAATATTCCGATGCTATGGCGAGCGCCACAAGGCTTGGTATGATTGATTTGCTTCAATTCGCTTTGGCAAACATATTGGTTTTTAACAAAATTAAAAAGACGGCTGGTCTGGACCGCGTTGTGCTCGGTGTATCCGGCGGCGGCAAGCTTTCCAAAGATGTTTGCGTTTTTATCCGCTCCCTGGGAATTCAGCTAAGCGAGGGTTACGGGCTTACGGAAACATCGCCGGTTATTAACTTCAACGAGCCGGAATTCAGCAGCAGCTACGATATCAGCAAGGCCGGTTGGTTCGGCAACAAGATGATTGATCTGACGGTAGACCTTATGATTACCAAACAGGCACAGGGGCTTTCACCTTATACCAATCCTATACGCTCGCTTAGTCTTTCTTTAGCTTATAATACTGTTGCCCATAAACTGCAGATAAAACCAGGCACTGTCGGCAAACCGGCTCTCTGGACGGAGGAAAAAATAGCCGAAGACGGCGAAATTCTTGTCAAGGGCCCCCAGGTATTCAAGGGATACTGGAATCTTCCGGAAGCAACAGCCGAGGCATTCACTGAAGATGGGTGGTTCAAGACTGGCGATATCGGCGAATTTGACAAGGATGGATTTCTTCTGATTACTGACCGCAAGAAGGAACTCTTTGTCACCTCGGGCGGCAAGAATATTGCTCCGCATCCGATTGAACTGGCGCTGACAGCCAAGCCTTATATAGATCAGGTCTGCCTCCTTGGCGACGCGAGGAAATATTTATCTGCGCTTATCGTTCCTGATTTTCAGGAGCTCCACCGTTTTTCCAAACACAACGGCATTCCGGCATGCTCTGATAAAGACATAATCGCAAATGAACAGGTCAAGGAATTGATTAAAAAGCAGGTAGATGAGGTCAACGAAACATTACCTCGTTACGAACAGATCAAGTACTATAAGGTACTGGACAAACCATTCAGCGTCGAGTCAGGTGAATTAACACCGACTCTGAAGCTCAAACGCAGAATTGTTTTCGAGAAATATAAAGACGATATCGAAAGCATGTATGTAAACTAAAAACATTCCTTTAGGATTTTATGATTTTCAAATAAAGGAAAGTCCGGGAAGAAACAAAAAGTAAGAGGCGCGTTCAAACTAGAACGCGCCTCTTTTATTTTTATCTCTGGATGCCGTTACTTGTGCCCTTTAGGGCATGCAACGGCATGACAAAAACGAAAAAGGTGTCATTCCCGCGAAGGCGGGAATCCAGTTATGATTTTGTCTTTGGTCAACGCGGAGATCATGGGACAAGTCTCCTCTTGGCGCATGTCCGGTAGACAGTATACTAAATTATTGAGGAAGCCGACGCCCCCGGCCTCCGCCGGGGCAGGCTGTGCCAACAAAGATAGCCGAATGAAGGCGGCTTGGCATTCATTCTCCCTTAAAATTAGGCTTTCTTTTCTCTATAAAAGCAATAAAGGCTTCTTTAAGATCATCCGTTGTCAATAAGAACATATTCTTCTGTATCGCCAGAGCCATCCCTTCATCAACACTTGTATAACGGCTGAAATTTAAAACCTCTTTAGTGCACTCAATAGCCAGGGGAGCATTCTCGGTGATCTGCACGGCCATTTGCCGGGCAGCTTCATAAAGAGCATTTTGATCAGCATAAACATGATTTACAAGTCCCATTTTCTCGGCCTGCCCTGAAGAATAAAAACCAACTGTAAAAGCTATTTCTCTTGCATATCCCTGTCCTACTATCAGAGGAAGTCGTTGCAGCGCGCCCATATCGGCACACAACCCAATTTTCGGTTCTTTAAGGCAGAAAGTCGCGTCTTCCGTACAGAGACGTATATCGCAGGCCGATATAATATGAAGCCCGCCTCCAATACACTGACCATGTACAGCCGCGATAACCGGCTTGGGACATTCTTCAATCGCATTACAGCAGTCAAACAGAGGCTGTGATTTTTTGACCATATTAAGAGGTCCTTTGGCGGTTCCTGTAAAACCTCCTGCGGCATCTTTCAAATCCAGACCGGCGCAAAAAATTCTGGCCTTACTCCTCAGAATAATAACCCTAACCTCATCCATAGATCCCAGCGATTTGAAAACACTGGCAATCTCCGCGGCAAACTCCAAACTTAAAGCGTTCAGTGTTTTCTCTCTGGCCATGGTTACTGTAGCGATATAATCCTTTATCTCCAGTTCAATAAATTTATAAGTCATAATATTTCTCCTCAAAAAAATTTCATTTATTTTATTCTTAGTGAATTCTTGTCAGGATTCTTTATACAATGAGTTCTTGACGATATACTGGCGGACTTTATCCGTTGTAAGATATTTTATTGATTTGCCGGATTTAACCATTTCTCTCATCCGCGACGAAGAAATATCCAGAAAACTCACATGACGGAAATAGATGGTATGTCCTGTAGGGCCTTTAAATCCGTCAATTTTTTTATCGTAAGTAAACCGTGCGGCGAATTCTTTCGGCAGGATTTCAGTAAGCCTCATATCATTATAGCCGGGACGAGTCATTACGGCAAAATTGCACAACAGCAGAAGCCTCTCCCAGTCTTTCCATGTTGTTACCGCCTGAAAAGCGTCTTGCCCGACAATGAAGTACAACTCCAGATCTTCCATGTACTTATTGAGAATGTATTCAACCGTTTCCACGGAATAAGATTTGCCGGCGCGCAATTTCTCCACTTCGGAAAAAGAAAAATTAACATTATCTTCGATTGCCAGACGAATCATTTGCTCGCGATGATTGAAAGACGTGATTTCCGCTTCCAGTTTATGCGGCGGCCGGGATGAAGGAACAAAAATAATGCGGTTCAAATTGAAAATTTCCAGCATTTCTTCCGCGCCGCGCAAATGGCCGAAATGAATCGGATCAAACGTTCCGCCTAAAAGTCCCCATTTCATGTTCTCACCTGTCCGTTGCCGTAAATTATAAATTTTGTTGTAGTCAATTCTTCCAGACCCATTGGGCCAAAAGCGTGAAGCTTTGTCGTGGATATGCCGATTTCGGCGCCCAGTCCCAGTTCAAAACCATCGCTGAAACGCGTCGAAGCATTGACCAGCACGGTCGAAGAATTGACCTCGTTTAAAAAACGTTGAGAATTAGCATAATCATCCGTTATTATTGATTCTGTATGCAAAGAGCCATATTTTTCAATGTGAGCGATAGCCTCATCCATATTCTCCACAACCTTTACGGCCAGAATCAAATCAAGATATTCCGCGTACCAGTCATTTTCTCCGGCTTTTTCAATATTCCTCAAGATTAACTTCGTTTTTTCACATCCCCTTATCACGACACCCGCTTTTTTTAATTTATTCGCCGCCAGCGGCAGAAATTTACCGGCGATATCTTTATGCACAAGCATTGTTTCCATGGCATTGCATACACCCGGACGCTGAGTCTTGGCATTCAGACAAATATTAACGGCCATATCAATATCGGCACGCGCGTCCACAAAAATATGACAGACCCCCTTGTAATGCTTGATTACCGGTATTCTTGATTGGGCGACCACGGCGCGAATCAATTCCTCTCCGCCGCGGGGAATAATTAAATCAATATATTCTTCCAATTGCAGCATTTCCGATACAGCTTCGCGATCTGTCATCGGAATGACCTGTATCGCGTTTACAGGTATTGATGTTTCCCGCAGTACTCCCTGCAGGACTGAAGCAATTGCCAGATTTGATTTGATTGATTCGGAACCGCCTCGCAAAATTACAGCGTTGCCCGATTTGAGACACAGAGCCGCGGCGTCAGCAGTAACATTGGGACGAGATTCATAGATAATGCCGATAACCCCCAAAGGAATGCGCATCTTGCCGACCAAAAGCCCGTTGGGCCTGCGCCACATGGAAATTACCTTGCCGACGGGATCAGGCAAGGCGGCCACTTCTCTTAATCCCTTTGCCATCTGTTCAATCGTGGCCTGTTTAAGCATCAGACGTTCAAGCATCGCACGGGAAATGCCTGATTTTTTGGCTCTGATTACATCTTTGGAATTTTCTTCCAGAAGAAATTTACAATTTCGCTCCAGCTCTTCCGCCATTCGCAGAAGAGCTTTGTTTTTTTCCGTCTCTGTCACTCGGGAAAGTTTTCTCGCCGCAAGAGCCGCGTCCCGGGCAATTTGCTGTACAGAGTTTTTTATATCCACGACATAATCCTTAAAATTAAACTTGCATTTTTTCTTATATTATTGATAAAGACAGCCCCGCTTAAGGAATTATAATTTAAGAATAATGCTTGTTTTCATTTCTAACAATAAGAGATACCGATGTCAATCTACAAAACAAAAGTTTACGTGTCAAGGCCTTTGCCCCGAATATAAAACCATATGAGCAGAATACGAATTAAAGCCGGTAAAAAAATATATGAAATCATCAAAGATGGTGGTTTTAATTTTGACTCGGTTTCAACATATTTCGGACCGGCGGTGGGTCCTCGCTGGCTTATCGCCAGCGGATTTGATTTGACTCTCCTCAAGGGAGGTTTTCTAGGCCGTTCCAAACCGGTTCAACTGGTGGGCTCCTCCGCGGGCGCGTTTCGTTTTGCCGCCTGGCTGCAGCCGGAAGCAATACAATCCTACAATAAACTCTTAAATACCTATATAAACGTAACATACTCCAGAGAAGATACACCGGCAACAGTACTTGATAAAATGATAGGTGTTATTAATGAATATCTGGAAGACGACGCACTTCCGTTCGCTCTGGCTAACAAAAAATACCGTCTGGTTATAATTACCGCGCGGGTACGCGGTCTTGTCGCTTTTAAAAATATCGGCTTACAAAAACTGGGACTTATAACATGTTTTGTATTTAATTATTTCAGCCGGGAAAATATTTATAAATTCGCGGACAGGGTTGTTTTTTACAATGCTTCCAAGCCGCCGGCATTTTGTCTCAAATCGCAATTCCGCGGAACTTATGTTCAAATGAACGAGATTAATTTTAAATACGCCGTTTTGGCCTCTGGAGCCATTCCTCTCTTCGCATCAGTTTGCCGCCAGAGAAAATGAAATAGTGCTTTTCTTTCATCATCAGGAAAGAATAATCCCCGGTTGGCTGGATAAAAAAATAGAGCGCCGCGCTCCCGAACCTTACGCCCTAAGCAACGTCTTAATGGTTTTCCCGTCGCAGAGCTTTATCGAAAATCTTCCGGGAGGGAATGTGCCCGAACGCACTGATTTTGTTACCTTCATCAACGATCAGGAAACAAGGATTAAAAACTGGCGTAAGGCGGTGGAGCTATCCGCCCCGCTGGGCGAAGATTTTTTAGAACTGGTGGAGAGCGGAAAAATAAAAGATGTAGTGGAAAAGCTCTAATACCACCGCCAAAATTGTCATTCCCGTCGCAGATGACCTTTAGGTTACGCAGGCGGGAATCCATGAGATAAAGGATTTAGTGGAAAAACTTTAAGATTTAAGGTTTGCGATGATTATTCAAGAACTATTAAACATTTACAAATCCTGCACACTTTGTCCGCGCGCCTGCCGGGTTGACCGGACAAAAGGCGAGCTGGGCTATTGCCGTCTGCCTGCCGATGTCGTCATGGATTGCGCGCTGGCACATCAAGGCGAAGAGCCTCCTCTTTCCGGAACGCGCGGCGCCGGGACAATTTTTCTTTCGTCATGCAATCTGGGATGCATCTATTGCCAGAACTATCAAATTTCTCACAGCGCGCAGGGACGCCATCTGACAGTGCTACAACTGGCGAAGGTCATGCTGGATCTGCAAAAACAAGGCTGTCACAATGTCGAGCCGGTAACACCTACTCCACAGATGCCGCTGATTATGGAAGCTCTGTGCATGGCGCGCATGCAGGGGCTGACGGTACCTTTTGTTTACAATTGCGGCGGCTATGAAAATCCTGATGTTATTCGTTTGCTCGACGGCATGGTGGATATTTATCTGCCTGATTTTAAATACGGTCTGGAAGAAGACGGCATCTCGTTTTCCTCCGCGCCGGAATATCCCCGCTTCGCGCTGGATTCTTTAAAAGAGATGGTGAAACAGGTCGGCGACGGTCTGGAGTTGAAAAACGGTGTCGCTCAAAAAGGAATAATTATTCGCCATTTGGTTTTGCCCGGCGCAATTGAAAACTCCAAAGAAGTTTTAAGACTAATCAAAAAAGAAATTCCCACATCGGTTCAACTTAGCCTCATGTCGCAGTACACTCCGGTTGCCAAAGTGCGCAATCATCCGATTCTAAAACGCAGAATTACCAAACACGAATATGAACAGGTAACTGATTATGCTCTGAAGTTAGGTTTTGAAAATATTTTTATTCAGGAAGTCAACGACCACGAACTGACTCCCGATTTTGACCAATCCAATCCCTTTGATTAACAGTGATATCCTGTTTTAATGGATAACGAAAACATAAGCCGGAGCATAGCGATCGGCTTAATTGACGTTTTAGAAAATTATTTATACTGTTATCCCTCATAAATGATCAGCAAGACTACTTTATTTGAGATAGGGCAAATCTATTCACTTATTACAATCACTACCCTTCTTACTCCTATTCACCATTATTCACCAATGCGGACTTTTTAATCTTTATGGTTGCGAGCGCTTTACTAGCCACCTGCTCGCACATCGCCATCATCTTGTTCGGCATGAATGTATCTCTTCCAGCCTCGGCAGTTGCATACATTATGTGAAAGTTTGGTGGAAGAAGGAGGCCAGGCAAAAGAAACTCCGTCCGCGCATTGTACCTGTCGATAAGCCCTAATTCACTGTCCGTAATGATTCCGAAGCGCAAATTCTCATTGCCAGCAAACTCGTTGGAGACTTTGGATATCAGTTTGCATATGGCGAAGGTCTCTGGGTTTCCAGTAATATTAAAATTTGCTTCTGTGTAATAAGTATCAAGCTTGTAAATCCCCACCCCTTTTTCTGTATTGATAACATAGCCTTGGATGACGCTTGTGATAGATACTTGGACACCTTCAACTTTTCGAGTGTTCGTATCAATAGCAAAAAAACGCTTCCACTCCTTCATGACCCAATGGATATTCCCTGGGGGATATGTATCTACGCAAGAATATTTGTAGAGGACCTTGCGCTTGTTTACCTTCTCATAGTAGGCAGTAAGCTCGACGAAGGCAGGCTTAATATGCTGAATCTGGGGATTTAGGAAATGTGTATGGCCAATAATTTCCAACCGACTTCCATCACTGGTGATCTCGATACCTTTAATGATCACCTTATTCGCAAAATGGATGTCTACTTTTTCAAATCTCCGCTTTTGGGATTTTCCTTTAACCCGCTTGCTTAGATATAATTTAGATGGACTAACACTGAACATTTTGATGTTCTTGTCGTTTCTTGTAAGTGCTAATGATATATGCTGAACGGGTTTAGACAGCAGCTTCATTTGTAGATTCACAGAGAAAGATTTTTTCACAATAAATCCTAATTTGATGCCTTAGAGAAAAAGGGCTGTTCAAAAATGTTCAGATGCAAGGCGCGTAAAAACCGAACTGCGAGGCGTATATTTACATACGTTGAGCGGTGCGGTTTGCAGCGGAACGCCGCAGATGGGCGTTTTTGAACAGTCCCTCAGGGCATTTCGAAAACTTGCACTCCCGCTGGAGGTTTAAATTGAAACATCTTTTGCGCCAGTCCCGTATTAACGGAGATATTGGAAAATTTCAGCGTGGTTGAGTTGCCCATAACATCGTCAAAGCTCACCTGCAAAATATAAAAATTATTTTTGTCGATTGTCAGCTTGACTGAATTGCAGGCGGCCGTCTTTTCGCGGGGAATCAAAACAAGCAAATAATTTCCGTCCTTATCTAAAGCTTTGAGTTCGGCATATTTTATTACAAAATCATCTTTCAATTTTCCCGCCCCGGCAAAAAAGTTAATTAAAAATTTCGATTGGAAAATGCTTTCCGACTTCTGCTGATAGGCAACTTTTTCCGAGGCAAGGTAAAGCCACGCCTTTTGACTGTTAATCACCAGCTTTTTGCCTTTTGGTTTTGTGTAATCCCAGAGCATATTCTTCGGATTTTTAAAAAAAACACGGCCATATTCCCTCTCAGTTTTCTTGATCGACTTTATGGTCGCTTCCTGAACGAAGTCAGCCGTCAGGTCTTTTGTTTTCTCATAAGCGCTCTGAAGTTTT
>JAPLJP010000155.1 GCA_026388535.1 Deltaproteobacteria bacterium
TCAGTTTTGTTTTTTCTTTTTTAGGTTTTTTTTCTTTATCTAGTTTGCGGGCGTCGCCGGTATTTTCTTTTTTGTTTGTTTTTAAGCTCTCTTCCCATTGTTCGTAGTCGGCAAAAAGTTCTGCATTGCCATCGGTTGTGAAACCGATAAATAAACCGCATACTCTGGATATCATGTAGCGATCATGCGAAACTATAACCAGCAAGCCTCCAAATTCCAGAAGATTTTCTTCCAGTGTTTCGATTGTCCTTATGTCCAGATCATTGGTCGGTTCGTCCAAAAGTAAAATGTCCGCGGGTTCGAGCATAAGTTTGGCAATTAATATTCTGGCCTGTTCTCCGCCGGACAGCGATGCAATGGTTGAATCTATTTGCGCCGGTTCAAAACCAAAACGTTTTATCCACGACACCAGATAAATTTGTCTGTCTTTAAATGTTACGGTGTCATTGCCGTCGGCTAAAAATTGCTTGATGGTTTTCTGCTGATGCAGGGCTTCTCTGGATTGGTCGAAATAAACTATTTTTAAATTGTCGGCATGTTTTACGCTTCCCGAATCAGGTTCTATTTTTTTGCTGAGCAATTTTAGAAGGGTGCTTTTCCCGACACCGTTGCCTCCGAGTAATCCAATGCGTATTCCTGTTGTAAGGTTGGCGGTAAAGTTTTTCAAAATATGTTTATCGCCGAATGATTTGCTGATGTTTTTGATTTTAACAAGCACTTTGGTTTTTCTGTTGGAAGCGGTGAAATCTATTTCGGTCCTGGATGTTTGCTTTTTCTCTTTTAAATCCGCCAGTTCTTTTATTAAGTTATGGGCTTCGTCTATTCTGTATTTCGCTTTTGTCCTGCGGGCTCTCGGTCCTCTTCTTAACCACTCTATTTCCGCCCGGACTTTGTTGGACATCAAGGCTTCGAGCTTGTTTTGCTGTTCAATGTATTGCAGATGTTTTTCTAAAAAATCATGATATTTCCCGTCGGATTGAAAAATATTGCCTTCGTATCTTTTGCTTATTTCAATAATTCTGTTGGCGCATCTTTCCAATAAAAATCTGTCGTGACTAACCATTACCCACGTGAACCTGGCGGAACCTAAAAAATTTTCCAGCCAGGCCAGCGCCTGATAGTCCAGATGATTTGTAGGCTCGTCTAAAATTAAAAGTTCCGGTTCATTAACTATCCCGCAGGCAATATCCAGGCGCTTTGTCCAGCCGCCGGAAAGTGTATTGACTTTTACGGTATAATCATCAAACCCGACGATACTTAAAGCTGTGGCTGTTTTTACGTCGGCACTTTTAAAATCGGAGGTTGCCGTACGTGCTACAATATCCCACACGGTGGCGTTAGCCGGGTACCGGCTTACTTGAGGTATATAGGCTGTTTTTAAGTTTTTCCTGATGGCGATATTGCCTGTATCCGCGCCCTCCAGATTCACCATTATTTTAGTTAACGTGGTTTTCCCCGTTCCGTTATCACCGATTATTCCTATCCTGTCACCCTCGTTAACGGTCAGACAAAGGTCTGTAAAAAGAGCTTTGGTTCCAAATGATTTGCTGATTTTATCAAGATTCAATAATACGGCCATGCACGGGACTATATATATAAACCTCTTTTACCTCCAGATAAATTACTGTGTTAGATTGAAGAGAGATTTTCATGCCCTCCTTTTTTAAAGGAGGGGTAGGGAGGATTCAATGAAACTCGCTGAAATCGAGTGTCACTAAAATAATAATTGACATGAAACCGATAGTTCCCTATCGTTCTGTTTACAGAAAAAAATGTCTCATCAAAATCTAACTTAGAAGGAAAAGATATGACAAAAAATAATAAAATATCTCTGCGCAACAGGAAAAGCGATCTCAGAAAACTCGTCACTTTGATGAACAGGCAAAATAAAAGATTTATGCCGCCGTTTGATCCGATACTCAAAACTATTGATTTGATGATCACGCCGGAAGAACTCGGCCTGCTGTTGAAAATGAACACTGCAACTTACTCGTATGAACAAGTTGCCGCTCTGAGCGGCATGAATAGTGAAAAATTCAATCCCATATTCGAATCCCTTCTGCAAAAGGTGTTTATCGGAATACATGAAACGAAAACAGGCGAAGAGCAATATTCTCTTAATCCTTTCATCGTGGGTTGGTTTGAAGGTGTGGTTACGTATTTACTCGGAAAACCCGAAGAAAAAGAATTCGCGCAAAGGTATATGTCTTTTTTTGATTCGTTGCGTAATCGCAATTACTTTCCTGTCAGAAAAGCAATGGATATCATCGGCCGGTTATCGCCTGTAACAAATCAAAGTGTCGGCACGGTTTATGAGTCCAAGAATGCCAAAGGCAAGTCCACTATCATTATTGATGAAACAATAGTCGCGCCGGATTCCATGATTTATCCGACAAGTTCCATTAATGATATGATTAAGGAATATGGAAGTAAAAGTATCATCGGTCAATTCAAAGCTTGCATGTGCCGGGAGATGACTTCCCAAATTGATGATCCCTGCCGCTTGAAGATGCCCGGCGACATAGGATGCATGGGTTTCGGCGATAAAATTAAACCTGCTCTGAAATATGGATATATGCGCCAAGTCAGCAAGGAAGAAGCCTTTGATATTATACAAAAGGCAAGAGACTGCGGCGCTGTCCATACGGTGTTTCATGAAAAAGATGATGCAAAGCTTCCGCAAACCGGTCTGTGCAATTGCTGTTGGGATTGCTGCGGCATATTCCGCTCCTATAATATGGGAGCCGTTCCTTTGCGCTACAGCTGTTATTATCTGGCGAAGATAATGGATAGTTCAAAATGCACAGGATGTGGAAAGTGCGCGAAATACTGTCCTACTGCCGCGATATCGGTCCTGGATAAAAAAGTAGAGCTCGATACAAAGAAATGCATCGGCTGCGGTCAATGCGTTCATCAGTGCGTCCGCTCGGTTGTTGAGCTCATTGAGGACAAACGCACGGCATTTCTGCCGATGCTCAAAAAATCTGAGGCAAGAATAACAGCATAGCCCCTAAAGGCTTTTCTTTATAATTGTTCGAACTGATTTTAGTTTTCTGGTTTTATACCCTAAAGAGCCCGAGGCGATAAAGGGAGGGAAATTAAAGCAATGAGCCAAATCAGGACGAAACGTTACGGCCAGGGAAATCAATTTAAAAGAATATATCTTATCTCGCCTCGTCATCCGGATAATTTCTGGTCCATGCAGGGAACGGCCGAGCTTCTGGGCGCTAAGACCCTGATGCCCAACGCCGCTCTGGCCACGCTGATGGCTCTGACGCCGCCGGGAATAAACGTGGAATATGTCCTTTGCGATGAAAATGTCTCGGAGTTGGATTGGAACATGCCCTGTGATTTAGCGGTGATCACCGGCGCGACGTTGCATAAAAGAAGGATACATGAGCTTTGCGCAGGCTTCCGGCAAAGGGGTATTAAAGTAGCGCTCGGCGGAGCTTATGCCAGTATAAATCATGATCTCTGCTCTAATCTGGCTGATTTTCATTTCATCGGCGAATCCTAATTCACCTGGCCTGTTTTTCTTCAGCAGTGGATTAACGGCACCGCGGTACCTGTTTATCATCTATCCCAACAGCTGCGATTTTTGCGATGTTATTCAGTATGTGGGGCGAAAACCGCGCACCAAATCAGTAGAACAGGTAATGCGGGAAGTAAAAAATGCGCATTTAATAGGCGCGCGCACTGTATTTTTTTCTGATGATAATTTCCTGGCTGATAAAGTATTTACCGAAAAGCTTCTTGCCGAATTAATCACATGGAATAGCGCGCAGACCCGACCGCTTTCATTTTCCACGCAGATTACCGTGGAAATAGCGGATGACGAAAATTTACTGCGGATGTGCGCCGATGCCCGCTTTTCTGTTCTTTTTCTCGGTGTAGAGACTGTGCGGCGGGAAAGCCTGCTGGAGGTTAATAAAGTTCATAATTTGAAATATGATATTGATGAACGCGTGAACAGGATTTCCCGTTACGGCATTATGCCGTTTCTCGGTATGATTGTCGGTTTCGATAATGATGATGAAAGCGTCTTTAATGAGCTCTATGATTTTATTGCCCGCACCAACAGCCCGATTGCCGGTATCAGCCTGCTTAACGCGCCGCGACACACACCGCTTTACCAACGTCTGGAAAAGGAAGACCGTCTCATGGGTGACGATTTTTCAGGTGAATGGCAGCTCTACACAAACATTATTCCTAAACAGATGAGCCGCGCCACGCTTTTAAGCCATTATTGCAAGCTTTTTAAGAAAATATACGATCCGGAATTGTTCTATCATCGGCTCAATGGCTGGCTGAAACAAGTTAATTACCAAAGTAATTTATATACGCGTAAGAAGTTTGATTTACGGCAATTATCGCATAGCCTGAGAATGGTTACTTACTTTCTGCTTTTTGCCCAGCCGGAGGTGCGAAAGCTTTTTTGGCAAAGCATGATAGGCACATGGAAAATAGATCCAAAACTTATGAAACGGACATTTACATTCCTGGGGCAATATCATCACTTCTATGATTTTGTCCGTGAAAAATTGCCCGAAAGGATTTAATTTTCCTGATTCCTCAGGAAGGTGAGCATTGAATGGCGCATCACAACACTATCAAAGCTAACAGTTACGATATTCTGGTTCGGAGATTGAACATATTTCCGCAGGGTGCTCCGCCTTCAGAGCTGCTCTTCAAAATCCTCAAGGTTCTGTTTTCCGAAAGAGAAGCCGGTCTTGTTTCTGTTCTTCCCATTAAACCTTTTACTGATAAAAAAGCGGCCACAATCTGGAAGCTCAGTCTGAGTGATGCCAAAATTATTTTAAACGATCTGGCCGACCGCGGAATTCTTCTTGATTACGAGACCGATGAGAACACAACTTATGTTCTGCCTCCTCCCATGGCGGGATTTTTTGAATTCTCTTTGATGAGGTACCGCAACGATATCGATCAGAAAGTTCTGTCGGAATTATTTTACCAGTATCTGAATGTCGAAGAGGATTTCATAAAAGCGCTGTTCGTTAACGGGGAAACTCAATTGGGAAGAGTTTTTGTAAACGAAGGTGTGCTGACCAACGAAAATGCTCTTCATGTTCTGGACTTTGAGCGGGCCTCGGAAGTTTTAAAGACAGCTTCACAAATAGGCGTTGGTGTTTGTTATTGCCGGCACAAGATGGAACATGTCGGCAAAAATTGTGGCGCGCCCATGGATATTTGCCTTACTTTCAATGGTTCTGCTGAATCATTAATTCGTCATGGAATTACCAGAAAAGTTGATGCAGCGGAAGGGCTGGATTTGCTAAGTGAGGCTCGGGATTATAACCTTGTTCAGTTTGGCGAAAATGTTCAGGAACGAGTAAACTTTATCTGCAATTGCTGCGGCTGTTGTTGTGAAGCATTAATTGCCGCCAGAAAGTTTAGCTTCTCCAATCCCGTTCACACAACTAATTTTATTCCGGCGATAATTGAGGAAAAATGTAACGGCTGCGGAAAGTGTGTATCGCTTTGTCCGGTGGAAGCGATGACTCTTGTCACCGCCAGTGACCCGCATAAACCGGGAAGAAAAAAAGCAAAACTGGATGATAATCAATGTCTTGGTTGCGGCGTATGCCTCAGAGGCTGTAGCGTTGATGCCATTAAATTGCAATCTCGTAAAGAGCGGATTATTACACCGGTCAATACAGCTCATAGAGTTGTACTGATGGCGATAGAGCGGGGAAAGTTTCAGAATATGTTGTTTGATAATCAGGTGCTGTTCAGCCATCGGGCGATGGCCGCGGTGCTTGGTGTTATTCTTAAACTCCCACCCGCGAAACAAATATTGGCAAGCAATCAGTTTAAATCAAGGTATCTTTTAGCTTTGATAAAACGTCGCAAGAGTTAGAGAAAAATCGGGGAAGATTCTCCGCAGGCTGGCAAGATGCTGGAAAATTGTTAAAGAAGCAGTGAGTGCGAGAAGGGGAGTGAAAGATTTTTATTCCCTCCTTTTGAAAGGAGGGTTAAGAGGATTTTACTTTTTGTGATTATTATCCCACGGCGCTTTGCGCCTGGGATAATTCGACTAACAAACTTTAATACGCCTATAGTGACCTTTAGGTTGTTCGCTTTTAAAGTTTGAGTCTCATTACGACTTGCGCTTTAATGAGCCTTGATTTTTACCCAAAGGGCACTCCGCCGAAACATAGTGCACGGAAAATCTTAGAGCGAATTATCCCGCCACCTTTAGGTGGCAGGGACAAACTTCATCCCGACTCGTCGGGATTTATTTTTAGCTTGGCTCACATCCCGCGTCGCTGCGCTCCTGGGATAATTCCACTTGAGCTTCGCACTTCGCTATGCTCGTGCTTAGCGAGTGTCATTAAATAACAATTGACATGAAAACTGAACTTCCCTATATTTCACTTGCAAGAAAGCAATGTCTTATCAAAAAACTATCAAATCAAAGCGGAAGATGCCGGCAGGAAATACGGCTTCTTAAGGTAAGACAAAATTGCATGAGGAGGTTTTATGAAAAAATTATTTATCGCGATTTTTGTTATGGTAGGAATATTTACTGCTTCGACGCTTTACGCGGCTAATCTTTTCGGCATCGTGTCCGATAAGAATGGCAAACCTGTCGAAACAAAGGTGACGCTCAAGGATGCCAAAGGCGCTCCGGTCGGTGAGCCTGCGGCCACGGATAATAAGGGCTCTTATGCTTTCAAAGATATCAAACCCGGTTCCTATATTGTAATAATCGGCGCGAAGGATGAGTGGAAAATATTTGTAGGCCCCGGCGAAACCCGGCGCGACTTCCGTCTGAAATAAGTTCGCCAATGAGGTTTTAGAATATGTGTGAAGATCAACACCAACAATCTGAAGAACCACCCAGGAAGAAAGATCTCTGGGATATTATGCAGGCGCTGGGGCCGGCGATTATTGCCGCCACAGTGGCGATAATGGGCTCGATATACGGCTACCAGCAGGCGCAGATGACCAAGGCCTCCGAAATGCGCGAGGTCTATACCAAGATTATGACAGAGCGCGAAAGCTCGGATAATTCCATCCGCGCCAATATGTTTCAAATGCTCATTAATGCTATGTTCAACAAAGATGTTAGTACCACCAGCAACCCTGATAATATCACTCTCATCAAACAGAGGGTTATGTTCCTGAATGTGCTCTCACGCAATTTCGACACAGTGGATATCAAACCTCTTTTTGAAGATCTTGATGGCGAATTAACCAAGAAAATCTACAACGACAAATCTTATTCCGACAGCTCTCAGAAAGACTACTTCACCATGCGCTCCGAATTGCGGCGCATCGGCAGAAACCTGTCCGTCAAACAGCTAAACGCGCTGGCATCGCTGCCGGGCACGGTGGTTAAGAACATTGTGCTAATTGAAGACAAGGAAGCCAATTTACAGGTCATGCAGGATGAGAACACCGCAAACGGAAACAACGATACTATTCCGGTGGAAATCAAACCGCAGGGTCTTGATGACGGCAAGGTGGAGATCTCGCTTGAGTATTTGAAAACCAAAGTTTCCGATCAGGGCTTCAAAGCGCCTTCATTTATCGTTACTTTCTATGACATGCCCTATATCGACAACAGTGTGATAGACAAGGATATGCGTGTAGGCATCGTGCTCACCAAATACGTCTCGACCAAAGATCTGGATATGTTTCGTGACCGGCTAGATAAGCGCATCATCAAGGATTATGAAGACCTTAAGGCCGGTGGAATTGTCAAATACGCCGAGATCCGGCTGATCAAATTCCCGGCCAAGTATACCGGCCACCGCGACCGGCCGTATTTGCAGGAAATTCTGCAAGATCTGGTCAAAGAAGATAAATCCAAATAATAATCAGTGAAGATTGTTCTATAGAAATTTAATGCTTTTAATCAAAGAACAATGTATAAAAGAATAACTAATCACGGGTATGAAACCCTCCGCCTTTGGCGGGATAGTTTCCAATCCCGATTTATCGGGATTGGATAATTCGGCTAAAAAACTTCAATGCGCTTTGCTTTTGAAATTTTAGCCTCATTACAAGGAGGATTTTCTAATGAAAAAAATCATGCAAGTATTTTTGTTGTTTATATTTGTTTTTGCCGTTTATGCTTGTATACCGGTGCCTGTGTATGTGAGCCCTTCGGCGCCGAGTTATGAGCAGCCATATAGTTATGACGATCAATATGGAGCTGGTTATGATGATGAATATGTCGATGTTCCGATAGTTTATGGAGAACCCATGTACTACGCGCCTCCGATTGCTGTAACGTTTGCCTTCGATTATTTTACATATGAAATGGTTGGCGGGTATGTAGATGTTGTTTTCTGGAGAGGCGGACACCGTTACCGCGATGAACCATGGCGCGATCACGGAAGAAGAATCTCTCCCGATGATATACGTGTAAATCCGTATCACAGAATTCGCAGTACTGAATTTTCCCGCCATCGCGAAAAATTGCAGAAGAATAATAATATTACTCACCCCGATTCATATTATGGGATAAAACCGCGTCCTAAACAACAGATTCAGCCGTCCAAACAGATAGATCAAAGACCTCCGTTGGAACAACAGCCACCTCGGCAGGTAGAACAGCAACCACAGTGGGGTCAGAAGCCGCCCAAACAGGTAGATCAAAAACCAAGTTGGGGACAGAAACAACCTCAACCGGTAGAGCAAAAGCCCCAATGGGGACAGAAGCCTCCTCAACAGGTGCAACCGAAACCACAATGGGGACAGAAACAACCTCAACCGGGGACATTGCGTCAGCCGCCTGAACAGACAAAACAGCGTTATCAGCAAGAACAACAAAAGCTCCAGCAGGAGAAGCAGAAAAAGTTAAAGGAGCGTTTAAAGAAACCGGAACAGGAACAGGAAAAGGAAAAGGAGGAAATGACAAAAAGGCCGCCTCGGCCGCGAGAGTAACCGGTTGCATTGTGTGTTTTTCAGAGCACGCAATTAAATAAAACTTAAAACAAAAGCGGCATTCCGAAAAATTCAGGATGCCGCTTTTATTTAATTTTAATATGGTAGCTTTTGCGTTTGTATTTTATTGACATAAAAGATACTTCTTTGTATGTTCTCAAGCGTGAAAGTGAAGCTTATATCAGTGAAAGAATCTGACAGAATATATTTATCTGAAATTGCGTTTTTGTTTTACCATGGGAAAATAAAATGGCTTTAATCGAAATGAAAAATATAACCAAGGATTATTATCTTGGTGAAACGGTAGTTCACGCGCTGAGAGGCATTGACCTGCAGATAGACAAAAAAGAGTTTGTGGCTATATGGGGGCCTTCCGGTTCGGGCAAAACAACCCTTCTGAATCTTATCAGCGCTATTGATGAACCGACTTCGGGAGAACTGACCATAGCCGGTAAGGATGTGCGATTTTTAAATGATGATCAGAAAAGCGAACATCGCAATAAAACAATTGGATTCATCTTTCAGGGATTTAATCTGGTTCCAGTTCTTTCCGCGCTGGAGAATGTAATGCTTCCCCTGCAGATAAAGGGCGCGTCCTCGGGTGAAGCAAAAAAGCAGGCTATGGCTCGTCTGGAAGAAGTAGGTTTAAGCGATCTTATTTATAATCGCCCGGCTAAAATGTCAGGCGGCCAACAGCAAAGGGTTTCCATCGCCCGGGCGCTGGTGAATAATCCCTCGCTTGTTATCGCCGATGAACCTACGGCCAATCTTGATTCCGAAACCGCCAGAATGATAATAGAACTTATGCGCGATTTGAATGAAAAAGATGAAGTCACATTTATTTTTTCCACCCATGACCAGAGACTGCTGGATAAAGTCAAACGTTCGCTGCGTCTGGAGGATGGAAAAATCGTCAATGGAGCGGCTGGGCTATGATGAAATGGACGAAACTGGCATTCCGGAATATTTTGAGAAACCGTCGCCGCTCCTTTGTCACCATAGTAGCTGTGGGCGTGGGCTTTGCCGCTATCAGTTTGTATTATGGTTACATCCATAACGTGTATGACGGATTAAGATATATGGCGATTCGCGGAGAGGGGCTGGGTAATTTAAGAATAAACAAGGCCGGCTGGCAGGAAAAGGGGAAGCTTGAACCGGAAAAATCCCTGTTTTCCCGGGAAGACACTGAAAAAATTATCAAACTCATCGGAGAGGAGAAAGGCGTGATTTTATCCACGCCGCAGATTCAGGTTACGGGTATAGTAACCAATGGGATCGTTTCAACTGTTTTTATCGCTCAAGGCATTGTTCCCAAAGATGACAAAATTATTCAAGGTGGATGGGCTGATTTCTTACCTATTAAAGGACAAAAATTGAGCGATGATAAACTCTATGGCGCTGAAATAGCGAAAGACTTAGCCAAGTATCTGAATCTTACGCCGGGCAGTGACGGAGTTGTCATGGCACCCACATTAAGCGGCCAGATGAACGCGCTTGATGTGCAGATAAACGGAGTGTATGATTCGGGCAATGATTTTTCCAATGACAAATTCATGCGCTTTAATTTTTACTTTGCCCAATCATTGCTTGATACTCAATCGGCGGAAAGGATAGTGGTATTGCTCAAAGACTGGAAAGAGACGGAAAATATGCGCTCTATACTTCTTAGGAAAATAAAGGCTGCCGGTATTGATTGCGAGATAAGAACATGGAATGAATTGTCCATCTCGTTTGCCAAGCAGAAAGCTTTTCTTGATACGATGTTTGCATTTCTATTTTCTATCGTATTAGTTATTGTGGTAATGACCACGATAAATACTATGGGCATGGCTATTCTGGAGAGAACAAGAGAGATTGGAACCCTGCGGGCTCTGGGATTAAAACGCAGAGGCGTGTCTTCTCTTTTCGCTCTGGAAGGAGCTTTCCTGGGATTTTTCGGCAGTATAATCGGCATTTTGCTGCATACATGCGTTTGGGCCATTATTAAAATTTATCCGCCCCAATACATACCTCCGGGTATTTCCGTGCCTGTATCGCTATATGTGGATATGGTGCCGCTGATGTTGTTTGTTTTATTGCTTAGTCTGGTTTTGTTGTCTATGTTTTCAGCGATTATTCCCGCGAGGAGAGCGGCCAGACAGAATATTGTGGATGCCTTGGGGCATGTTTGAAAAATGATGTAAGGACAAAATGATGAATCAAAATTATGAAAAACGAAATTTTCTTATATTGGGTTTTATAATTTTTTTCTGCTTTAGTTTTTCCGTATCAGAAGCTCAAGAGCAGATGAGTCCAACGATAATGTTGCAGAAAGCTGATGAAGCCCGCGGCAACGCGGAAGGAATACAATGGGATATTTCCATGGATTCCATAGAAAGCGGACGTAAACAGCACAGAAAATTGCGGGTAGTGGCCAGAGGTTATAATTCTCTTGCCGATACTCTGGCGCCGGCTAATGTAAAAGGTCAGAAGCTTCTGATGCATGATCGCAACATGTGGTTTGCCAAGCCGGGGCTTTCCAAATCGGTTCCAATTTCCCCGCGGCAAAAACTTATGGGCAACGCGGCTAATGGAGATATCGCCTCTACTAATTACGCTGGTGATTATAAAATAATAAACACCGAAGACGGCCAATATAACGGCGAGCCGTGTCTGGTAATGGATTTGCAGGCCATAGATAGCAGGGCAACGTATGACCGGATAAAATACTGGGTATCAAAAGAACACGTTGTGGGGTTAAAAGCTGAATTCTTCACAGTCTCCGGTAAAATGTTTAAAACGGCGACATTCGAATACAAAAACAGCGTTACCATAAATGATAATCCGCGTGAGTTTATTTCCAAAATGGTAATCAACAGCGCGGTAATAAAAGATGACGTAACGGTTATTGAGTATAGCAAGCCGTTGATTAGAAAAGTAGCCGATGCTGTTTTTAATCTTAACCTGCTAACAAAATAGGATTATTTTATGAAAAAAGACAAAGCAAAAAA
>JAPLJP010000005.1 GCA_026388535.1 Deltaproteobacteria bacterium
GATGTGGTTGAATATGTGCAACACCTCATTATCCCCTTCAATTTTCGTCACATGTATATTTCCATTGACAAAGACGCTTAACTCGATGCCATAAAAAATAATCATGTTTGTCTTTACCTGCCCGCATATTTCACGGTAGTCGGGTTTCAGCAGGTAATCATGATCTGTAAAAGCTATAAAATCATATCCTCTTGATTCATATGCATTGGCTACTTCCTGGGGTGACAACTTACCATCCGAGCAAGTTGTGTGCGTATGTAAACATCCTTTTAATAACATATATGCCAACAAAACATTAACATTACCCCGGATTCAATCGTCCTCCTATTTTTTGATTGGACGTTCAACCAACTGATTAATTCATTAATCCCCCCGTCAATTATTGTCAAGAAAAAAGTTTAATTATTTTAAAATAAATTGGGTATGAATTAATTTTTCGATAAAATCCTTACTAATATCAATATAAATATGGGAAGTGCCCCCCTTTTATTTTCAATGTTTGTAAGGGTTAAGTTTAAACTGACGAAGGTTTCATTTTTATCAGCGTGCTTTCCGCGAACACCATGGAGCTTGATGAGCTTTTTGAAAGCTGCAGTGATTGTCAAAAAGACAAGGTACTGACGGAACCATTCATGCGCCGGGAATGAGCCATTTACCTCCCCGGTATTTTTCCTGTATCTTTATCAGGCCGTCCTTCGTCTTGTCGTATTCTATTTTTTTGGCAATGAGCCAGCGCGCATGGCCATCCTGTCCTTCCTCCCCATATTCTGGATCAAAATAATAAAAGGCGAGCTTGCCTACCTCAATTTTTGCGCGTGCGCGACAGATACCACATTCCATTTCGCTGTCCCTCAGGCGAAACAGGTCGCTGCGGCAGCGGGGACAGCGGTCGGCGGCAACCGGTGTAGGTTCGGCGGTTGCCAAGGCATTAGCCATACGTTCTATTTTTTCGTGAAAATCAGCGGCGACGGCAACCTCGCCGGGAAAAGTCCCGATGAAAATTTCCAGATCAACGATGTGAAGGCGTAGAGACATAAGTTGTGTGGCAAGCCCCGTGTCCGCATAGCCGCGATATTTTTCGCGGCCCATGGTTAGGACAACTGCCATGGGTTTTTTATTATAGGAGGCGCGATATTTCATTGCCTGTAACGCTCGATCCGTGAACATTTTTACAATGCCGGCAGGTCCCAGAAGATAATTGGGCGCGGCGCAGATGACCGCGTCCGCTTCGTTGATAAGAGCGAGAAGCCATTCAGTATCGTCGTTGATTCTGCAGCGTCCGCCCGGTAGGATGCAAGCATAGCAACCCTTACAGGGCATGAGCGAAATGTTCGGAAGGCGCACCAGCGAGAGTTCCCATCCGCTTCCCAGCTTTTCCGCGACTGCTTTAGTGATGATCTCCGCATTGCCGATCTTGCGCGCAGAAGCAATAATGCCCAACAGTTTTTTCATACGTTCCACCAATCCTCTTTTATCTTCATCGGGGGGTGTTTCGTAAAAAATCATCCGGAGCTGCTTTCTTATCCGGAATAAGACTCATCGCCCGTTCCGCAAGCGCAGTGATCGTGAGAGCGGGATTGACGCCTACATTGGCCGAAACTGCCGCACCGTCACACACATAAATCCCATCGTATCCGAAAACCCGGTGTGATGTGTCGATAACACCGTTCTCGGGAGAAGATCCCATGTGGCAGCCGCCGAGAATATGGGCTGTTGTTGACATA